>JAHJTR010000114.1 GCA_018829865.1 Patescibacteria group bacterium
AACGTTGTCGGAAATAAATTTTTAACACTTATGATTATAAAAATAGTAACAATATTAATAAGTCTAATTTTTTCTGCACAGAAACTCCCCGTTGAAAATATTGATCTCAATTACATAGAAAGAAACGACTATGTTAAACAGTATTGCATTGAACAAGAAAGTGAAAAAGATTGGTATTCCTTTATAGATGCAAACAAAGTTAGTACTACATATGGATATTATGGTTTCAAAAACACATCAAATGACAATGTCATAATTCCCGCACAATATGACATAATCTACAAAAAATGTTTTGACAGTAATAGTGAATTTTATATAGCAGCAATTCCTAATAAAGGGTGGTGCTATATAGATAAAAGTGGCAAATTTATTATTCAGTCCTACACTTTTGATGCCGGACCAGATATTTTCATGGAAGGACTTTCACGATATAAAGAAAATGAAAAAGTAGGATTTATTAATAAAGATTTAGAAATCGTAATTCCTGCCCAATTCACTGATGCCTATTCTTTTAAAAATGGATTTGCAAAAGTCTGCAATGATTGCAAAAGAGATCTGAGCATAGAACATTCTAAACTAGAAGGAGGAAAATGGGGAGTAGTAGACAAAAATGGGATTATTACCTGGGACAAGGAGTAAAAATTTACATCCGACAACACTGAATATCTGGTTCCGCTACGCTTCACCCAAATTTACTTTCCACTGCGTTCCAAGTAAACTTCAGTTATTCATGAACGTTGTGTGCAAAAGTCTGCATCAAATTAACCTTTTACAACATGTAATTCTTTCGCCAATTTAGCATGGTCAATTTCTGGATCAACATCAGCTGGTCTAAATACGGCTTTTCCTAATTGACTAAAATTTAATTCATCTACCAACAACTCCGCAATTTTGGCAGCTACACTTCGTGACATTCCTGTTAATTTAGCAAGCTTTCTTTGTCCTTCAGTTACTTCCACACCCAAAGGTTGCCATTCTTCACTGTATGCCAAATTTGCGTAAAGACTTCCACCAGTCACAACATTAGAAACTCTCTCTTTAAACCAATCACAATAATTTGTAATAGTATCCTCCTCCGTTTCTGCATGCAATCTTGGAGTAATCGGCATTGTTCTAGGTGAAAACCAAATCGCGACATCACCATCAAGAGCAATATCAGCATTATGATTAACATCCCCAATAACAAATTGGTTTTCCTGTAATTTAGAACACAAACCTTCAAATTCAGCCTTCTTTTCCTCAGACATTTGCATTAACTGAGCTGCCAAAATTGCTTTTGGCACACAAACACGGATTCTACTTAAATCAACCTGCCTTTCCTCACAAATCTTAACAATTGCCGGCAAATTTCGAGTTACAAAAAAATCAACAACAATTAATCCCTGCTCAGGTATTTCAAAATCATTTCCAAAACAGGCCGCTACATCATTACTAGCTTTATCGTTTGCACCATAACCTCTAAACTCAGTTAAAGTACGATGAATATTAAATAACAGCCCAGCTTCTTTCTTCTTCCCTTGTTTCAATAAAGCCTCTAAAATTGGCCTAATCGCCTCTTGGTATAGATCATCTTTAAAATTATCAGAACACAAAACTTGATTTAAATAAGCTGTTACTTCTTCTCCAAGGTTCAATCTTGCAATGACTTCATCGAATGCTTCTTGAGGATTCTGGTAGATACCACTATCAAGAAAAGATTTTGAAATAGTTGTTTCCATAGTAAATATGAATTAAATTTTAGATCTCATTTAAGCATAAAATTGACTTTATGTAAAAAGATAAATTCACCCCATTTCATCCTTCCTCTTTTCAGTCGGTAAAAAATGAATGATTTCATTATATAACGGAGACTATAAGGTTTACTCCTTCGCTCTGCTCAGTCGTTCACCCACATTTGCCAGTGGTACGCTTTCAGCGTATTTTACAACTGGCAAACGTCTCATAGTCTCAAACTTTAGCGGAAATATTCTTTCTGCGGATAATAATTGTAAATCTTATTTTTTCTTCCCATGCTAAAAGTATTCAACAAAATTAAAGAGATTTTTGTTTTCGGAGTCTTTTTAATTCTGGCAATTTGGCTGTCCCCATTCATTTTAATTGGAGCGGCCATTTATTTGATATATAAAATCCGCAAAGCCATTTTGAGAAAGAGACTCCTCGAACAAATCAAACAAGAGTGGTTTCCAAAGGGCAAATATGTCTTCTTTCTATATTCGGACAGCAAAAAATGGAAGGACTATTTTGAAAAAGAACTCGCGCCAAAAATTCAGAACAAAGCTTTCGTCTGGAATTGGTCAACACGGCAAAAAGACGGCTGGAACGAAAATTTGATAGAAGCAAAAATATTAGAGATTTTTCGTCCGATCGGATATTTTTATCCATTGGCAATCGTCTTTTTGCCTTCAGGTGAAGTAAAAACATTTCAGTTCTATACTCCATACGTCAACAAGGTGAAATCAGGAAAAGAAGACTATGAGAAAATTGAAAAGGAATTTTTGGCACTCGTTCAATCTATTGAAAAGAAGAAAAAATAATATTCTTGTTTAAAATTATCGAAAAAATACATCGCCTAACACTGAATATCCGCTTCCACTCCACTCCACTCCACCAAAATTTACTTTGCACTTCGCTTCAAGTAAACATCGTATGAGTATCAAACATTAGTAAAAACACATTTATTTCTTTAATAAATCCGTCAAATATGACATAATAAACTCATGAAAAAGACCAAATCTATTAGTAAAAAAAACATTCATAAAGCAGTCACAGTCTCATCAAAAATTGAGGGAATAAGCTTTACCAAAGCCAAAAAAAATACTTTTGCCATTCATAAACTCAGAAAACATGGTCGAGCCTTCTCGTTATGATGTTCATGGAGACGAGTTAAACATTCTTAAAAATAAGCTCGGAATCACAAATCCAAAAACTCTCGAAGATACTGAAACAATCCTTTTAAGTGACACATATACATATTTTTTTGATTTACTCGAAAAAGATGAATTATAATTTTCTATCAAACTAATTTTTGATATCCATAAATATTTCCTAAGCACACTTTATTCATGGGCAGGCAAAATACGCACAGTCAATATCTCCAAAAACAATATACTATTTGCACCTGTGACACATATTGAAAAAGCTTTAACCTATTTTGAAACCACTTTAGATAAAAATTTGCCTAAAAATGAAGACAACAAAAAAGTCCTAGCAGAAAAAATAGCAATAATTCACTGTGAATTCAATTTTATACATCCCTTTAGAGAAGGAAATGGCAGAGTAATTCGCCTTTTTCTCGATCTTATTTCCGTAAATCAAGACTACGATATGATCAGTTTTGGAAAAACAACAAATAAAGATTATATAAATGCATGTATTGCAGGGATGCAACAAAAATACCAACCTATGTCCGATATTATCTATAAAGGATTAATAAAGAAGAAATAAAATTAAATTCCCCCCAAAACATAAAATCCCCACCCCAAACATTTACAACCCCCAAAATATATGTATAATAAACCCACAAAAAAGGCGCGAAACACTTACATAATAGGCCTGTGACTCTTATTGTTTATGTTAGATGAGGTTATTAACAAACTGGTTTCCCATCAGGATTTATCGCATGAGGAAGCGTTTATCTCATTTAAGGAAATATTGAAGGAAGAAGCCAAGTCCGACGATATCGCCGCTTTTTTACTAAACCTCCAAGCGAAGGGCTTTACCCCCGATGAATTTGCCGGATGCGCTCAGGCTCTTAAGGATGAAATAACTCCTATAAAATCCCTGAGACAAGGGATTATCAATATAAGCACGCTCTCAATTAGCCCCACAGTCTCGTTTAATGTCGATTTGGCGACGTCTTTTGTGGTTGCAGGATGTGGAATACCTGTTCTTTCAAATTATCAAAACCCTTTTCACACAAAATCCAAAGATGTTGAAACATTAAATGCCCTAGATATCCATCTAAGTCTCGACCCCAAACAGAGCGAGCGTTGCATTAACGACATAGGCATCGCATTTATTGATCTCAAGAAATTCCTCAAAACGCACGAAAAATTCGAAAATACGCTTTTTAATCTCAAAACCGAAACAATTTTTGATCTGCTTTCAGTTATTGTCAGTCCCGCTTCTACAAAATATTTTCTCATAGGAGCCACCGATTCCGATAATCAAGAAACAATTACCAAGGCATTCAAATCAATGAATATCAAGCGCGCGATGATCGTTAAAGGAGAGGATAACCTGGACGCCATCACAATTTCAGATAGAACCAAGATTAGCGAGTATTCAAAAAATGACGTCTCAACATATTTTATCAGCGGCGAAGATTTTGGCATAAAAACGGCTAATCGGGCAGATCTGGTCGGTGGATCTCCTCAAGAAAATGCTGAAATAATTAAAAATATTTTAAGTAATAGGGGAGGAGATAAAATAAATTTGGTTCTACTAAATGCCGCCGCCGCCCTAATGATCTGCGATGCCGCCAAAGATTGGAAAGATGGAATAAAAAAAGCCGAGCAATCAATAAAACACGGCCGCGCACTCAGCAAATTCAAGAATCTCCAAAACTGGACACGCAACATAAAAAAAATTAATGAATCTTAAAAACTTCAAACTAATACTGGCCTCACAAAGCCCGAATAGAAAAAAAATACTGGATTCACTCGGCATCCCATTTGAAGTGGAAATCAGCAATTACAAAGAACAAAAACACGATCTCCCACCAAACGAATACGTCCTAAAAAACGCAGAAGAAAAGGCACTGGAAGTAAGCAGACGCATACAAGACAGAATAATAATAGGTGTAGACACAATCGGCGCCTATTTGGATTTCATCCTCGAAAAACCCGAAAACCCCGCAGAATCAAAAAAAATCCTCAAACTTTTAAGCGACACAACCCACGAGGTATATAGCGGAATCTGCATAATAGACAGCTCTACCGGCAGAAAGATGACCTCCGTTGAAACCACTAAAGTCAAATTCGCAAAACTCAGCAACGAAGAAATGGATTTTTACATCAATTCAGGGGAGGGCTCCGATAAAGCGGCCGGTTTTGCCATTCAGGGCTTAGGCGCCTTGTTTATCGAGAAAATTGAAGGAGATTTTTATAATGTAGTCGGATTACCCCTCTTTAGACTTAATAAAATGCTAAAAACATTCGGTGTAGACTTATTAAAATTGATAGAAGCCAATAGAAATTTGATTAACAGGTAAATAGAAACCTTTATCACGTTTATTGCATTCCCTATATTTTTTGTGCTCAATATTATTGCCAGAAAGGCAATCTTATGTTATAATAAAACAATTGCAAACAATAAAAAAATGCTAAATCAAGACAACACCAAAAAAAGCAAAATAGCCCTTATTGAAGACGATAGAGTCCTATCAAACATCTTAAATATTAATCTTATACAAAAGGGTTACGAGACAATATGCATATTTAACGGCAATGAAGTCATTGAAATAGTGCAAAACGAAAGACCTTCACTAATTTTATTGGACATAATTCTCCCGGGGCAAAATGGCTTGGAAATCCTTCAACTAATGAAAAACGATGAAGTAATGAGACAAATACCGGTATTAATAACCTCAAATCTAGGTGATGATAATATCGTCAAAAGAGGGATCAGCCTTGGAGCAGTAGACTACATAATTAAAGCAGATAATTCTCTGGCCAGCATAATCAGCAAAATTGAAAATACACTTGGACTAAATCTATGAAAATCTCAATAAAATTCAGCACCAAACTAATAATCCTGATACTGTGTATTATAACTATTTCAGTTGGAACAATCGCTAC
>JAHJTR010000013.1 GCA_018829865.1 Patescibacteria group bacterium
ACGCCGTAAAGGCGGGGCACGGGAATATCACGAGCCGATAGAAAATGCTTGGTTTTGATTTTATCATCAGCCATTTTGACTGACTTTCGGGGATTGTACGGCTTTAAGTAAAGCAGATTACGAGCGTTAATCCCTAAAATACCCGGATTTTTCATGAATGAAAACATATTTATTCTTCTTCAGCGCGGCGCAGGACTTCTTTGAATCTTAAGTATTCGGATAGTCTCAGCCCTGTCCAGCGGCCTAAAATAATATTGATGATAAGGCAAACAAAGATTAATTCAGGATAGCCGAATATTAGAGTTCTGATGAATTCCCATTTGATTGTAAAAAATAAGAGGTCAACTTCTCCTCCAACAACAATAAATGCGATTATGGCGACCAAGATTGTTTCAAAGATGACATAGATGGCTGATTTGAAACCTTTTGAGCCTTGGATGCTGACGAACTTTTCGGCCAAGGTGCTCATCACGAGAAGTGGAAAAACTGAGGTTGAGACTATTCTGGAGATATTCAGACTGGCGCCAATTGCTAAAACACCGATGATTGTGAGGCTGATTACAGTGAGGATTATAGCCATTCTGGGGATGTACAATAATTTTGTTCGGCGTGAAATATGGTGAATGATTGTGCCTGTTGCGAGGATAGTTAAGAGCAATACCAAGCCGAATTTGAAGTCGATGGCGAGAAATGAAAGGGTGATTATTGAAGGAGTGTATACACCAAGTGTGCTGAGCCCTATCACCTGTTTTGCGAAGGCTATTACGGTTACGATAACCGGTAGCATTAAAATTAAACTGATTGTGTTGATCGGGATGTTTTTTTCTACAAGATAATTGATTGTGAAATTCATGAAGTTAAGAATGCTGAGCTGAGCTGTTTCGGCATCGATGGTTTCGAAGGGAACGGCACGCTGTTTTAGTCTGAGGAGAAATAAATCTGTATTTTCTTGGTCAACAAGCGGGTAGAGCGCTTCTTTTCTGGTTAATACAATTTTATTGGACTTGAGCAATTTGTAGGTGCTCCTGGCTATTCTTGAGATTGTGCGAATGCTTTCTTCTGTAATAAAAACAACGTCTTTGCCGGCGAAATCGATTTTGGCTTCATTTAGCTCTATGGGTAAACGGCTTATCATCTTTAGTCCGGAACTGCTTTTTGTCCAGATTATGATTTGATCCGCGCTTTTAAGCTCTTCTTGGGATTGGGCTAGTTTTTGGATTAGAGTATCCTCTGAGGCGAGCTCTGTAAGGCTGTCAAAACTTTCGATTAGCCTGATATAAACTCCCCTTTTTTGAGCATATTCTTGTAGGGCCTTAATTAGTTCTCTTTCTGAATTGTTGTCTGAAACCAATAAGATTAGTCTTTTGTAGACAACCAAATTGAAGGAAGTTTCTCCTTCTCCGTATCCTGTTCTTACTTTTAAAACGACATTAAACTCACCGGGCTCATCATAAGTATGAACAACTTCTTTACCCGTGTCGCTGTTACCATCTCCAAAATCCCACTCATACTCGACCGGCTTATCGTCTACACTGATAGCAAATGATTTGGATGCATCAAAGATAATTCTTTTATTAACTTCAACGGATTTGTTGGCTTCTATAACCGCTTTTGGAGGGATTATCAGATTTTCAGGTGGCAGGGCGGGTTGATCGGTTGGGATGGAAGGATTTGCTGCTGTGCTCGGTTGCTGCGCAAGACAAAAGTTAATATTCCCGAGAATAACTACTATTAGTATTAGAGCCGCAAAGAGTTTTTTTGTCATGTTTAAACAAAGGTTAACCAGTGCTCATATTCCGGCGACTTTCCATGCACTGCATCTAAATATGTGTCCTTAATTCTCTGAGTTATAGGGCCTACTTGGCCTCCGTTAATTACTGTATCGTCTATTTGGCTGATTGGTTGAATTTCGGCTGCCGTACCGGTAAAAAACAGTTCATCGGCGGTTTTTACATCTTCTACGGTAAGTACTTTTTCGGAGCATTTTAAATTCTGATCTTTTGCTATTTGCATAACAGTTGCTCTGGTTATTCCAGGGAGTATTGATCCTTTGGCGACTGTGAATAATTCTCCATTACTAACCAAAAATATATTCTCGCCCGGGCCTTCTGCAATATTGCCTTTGTAA
>JAHJTR010000115.1 GCA_018829865.1 Patescibacteria group bacterium
GTGGTTCAAGCACCGATATTTCCAAAGCTCAAAGGGAACTCTATATTAAGCAGCTTGAGGATCTGATCGCCAAGTACAACGCTCTCCTCTCACAAAAGAAAACAGAAGCTAAAAGTTATTGTGAGATCAATCCGAATGATGCGCTTTGTAAAAAAGCCACATCTGATTTAGAGGCAACATTGGCTAAAATTATCGAAAAAATGGCTCAAAAAAGCGAAGCCGAAGAAAAATCAAAAACCACACCTGATTTGAACAAAATTCAAATGGCACAAGTTGCCGAGCAGGCCGCGACCAGACGATCAAAAAATGTAGGAATCACAAATCAACAGATTAACGAAATAATGGATCGTTGCTTCCCGAATTTAAGTAAAGACGAATGGTACACAAAACCAATAGCTCAAGCTGAAAATAATGGTTTGATCGAGTGTGCCGCCAAATACGGCAAAGAGTTCAATCCCGCTGAATTTATCAATCGAGCCGAAGGTTCAAAATTATTGGTTTGCGTTCTCAAAGGTAAAGAGGAATGTGAACGCCTGATAGTTCAGCCAAACAGCTATCCGCAAATATTCAGCGATGTTCCTACTGAAGCTTGGTACTCCAATTTGGTATCTCTACTTTATTCAGAAGGATATTTGATCGGATACGCAACAGATGACGGTCGTGAGTTAAGACCGGGCAATCCGTTTACCAGAGTAGCCGTTCTCAAATTAATGATGGATATGTATGGCATTACGCCTTCACTAAAAGCAGTTGAATCACTACCTTTCTCTGATGTAAGCAAAGATGTTTGGTACTCTCAATATGTATCTGAAGCATTTTCAAAAGGGTTGATCAGAGGATACGTAGATGGCACATTCAGACCGGCAAACGCAATTAACAGAGTAGAAATACTCACAATAATAGATCGCTTTGATACATTGATAATTCAAGAGTACGAGATCACAAACGGTAGTTAGAAACAAATAAATAGCATGTGTGAGGGAGGCGTTAAGTCTCCCTCACACATTTAAGTCCCCAGTTGTAGCAGGGCTACAGCCTCCAGTTGGAGCAGGGCTACAGCCCTGCTCCCCCAAAGTATGTCCCCTCCCCAAACAGCACTCATCAATATGCTCCATCCTCCCCTCAAAATAAAAATCAATAAAACCTTAAAATAAAAACAATATGGCCAAATCAAAAAAAGCCAATCAAACCAAGAAACAGGTGATCTCGTTGCTTGTTATCTCGTTGGTTTGTGTTGGAGTTGCAGTCGCCTATCAGGCTGTGTCACATTATTACACTGGGGGTGGCTACATCTCCTCAATTAATTCCAATTATACTTCAGGAGCGATTATAGGGCCGCAGTCCCAACCCGAATATGAGATTCAGGATCTTGATCTTGAAACGGCGGGGTCACAAGTTTATCTGAAGTGGACCAATTTAGGAGACGCAAAAACCAGTTATTTAGTAAAATATGTAGAAGACAAAAGCAGCATAAACGATCTTTTTGACAATGCCGCCAAGTCGTACACCAGTGCGGTGGGAACTTTCACAAAACCGACAGCAAAAAAAACTACGGACAGCAAACAATATTACCTGGCCCAAGCACCCGAAATGTTTATTGAACTGCAAAAGATTAAGAAAGCTCCTCAAGCAATTTCAGACTCCGGCAGCGCAACAAAATCACGCTATGAGCTAAGTGGATTGAATAAGAATAACACATACGCCTATTTTGTTCAGACATATTATGAAAGCAAACTTGTTGCGGAAAGCAAAAAATCAATAGTTTTCAAGGCGGAAGAAATGACAAAAACAGCGACATCAGGCATGCCATTCAAAGATGTTCCTGAGGATGCCTGGTTCAAACGTTATGTAAAGGCATTACATGAAAAAGGCATTATTGAGGGTAGAGAGAAATACAATCCCAATGAACAAGTAAACCGAGCTGAGACAACCAAGTTCGTGATTAAAGCAATGAATATTGGAGTTACAGCAACAAATGCAAAATATGCAGCCAAAAAATTCTCAGACGTTTCAGTGGATGACTGGTTCGCTCCATACGTAGGATATATGGCCGAAAAAGGGTGGATTCAGGGGATTACAACAAAAAACGGCATTGAATTTAAAGGTTCACAGCCGGTAAAAAGAGCCGAAGCATTAAAAATCCTAATAGCCGCAACCGACCTGAATTTATCCGCCTACGGCAAAAAAGCCTCATTCGCTGACGTTAAATCATCCGATTGGTTCGCAGCCCACGTTGAATACGCCTACGACAAAGGAATAATCAGCGGCGACAAAGACGGCAAATTTTATCCGTCAAGAAACATTAACAGAGCGGAAATCGCCAAAATCATCAGTATATTTTTAGA
>JAHJTR010000116.1 GCA_018829865.1 Patescibacteria group bacterium
AGGCTTAGAAGGGTTGATATATCGATAAAAATGTCTTTCGGTTGATTAAATGTACCGATTAGATTTTTGCCTTCACTCATGTCGACGCCGGTTTTGCCACCGATGGATGAATCGGTCATTGCCAGTAATGTGGTGGGTACTTGCAAAAAGGGGATTCCTCTCAAGTGAATTGAGGCTACAAATCCTGCGATGTCGCCTGTAACTCCTCCACCAAGAGCGATAATGCAATCTTGCCTGTCGATACCTAAAATATTTAATTGAGAGCAAATTTTTTCGACTGTGCTGAGGTTTTTGCTTTTTTCGCCTGCCGGAAAGGGGATTATGAATGAATCAATTTTGTGATTCTTAAGATGTTTTTGGAGTTTGCCGGCGTAGAGTTTTTTTACATTGCTATCCGTAATTATCGCATATTTTTTCCCATACTTATTTTTGAGCAAATACTTGGGGATATCGGCTAAAATACCCTCTTGCACGTGGATATTGTATGAGTCGTTAATCCTTTTTTTGAGTGGTACTTTTATTTTCATATGCTTTGTATTTATACGAGAAGTATAGTATGAAAAATCCGTGGATTAAAGGCGAAAAAAGAGGCTGCCCTGTGTCGTTTTGGGGCAACCTCTTTAGTGTAAGCTATAAACTTTTGTTGACGGCTTTGGCTATTGGTTTTAATTCTTTCATTAGCGTTGCGAATTCTTTTGGTGTTAGCGATTGGTCGCCGTCGGATAGGGCTATTTCGGGTTTTGGGTGGACTTCGATCATTAATCCGTCGGCTCCCGCTGCGATTCCGGCTTTGGCTAGGGCGCCAACTATGCTGCGTTTGCCGGCGGCGTGGCTTGGGTCTACGATAATCGGCAAGTGACTTAATTCTTTGATTATCGGCACGGAATTTATGGGTAGAGTGTTTCGCGTCTCTTTTTCGAAGGTGCGGATGCCGCGTTCACAGAGAATTACATTGGGGTTACCGGTTGCTAGAATGTATTCGGCTGCGAGTAACCATTCTTTAACGGTTGCGCTCATGCCTCGTTTTAGTAGTACGGGTTTTTCGCTTTTGCCGGCTTCTCTGAGCAAATTGTAGTTTTGCATGTTTCGAGCACCGATTTGCAGGATGTCGGCGTATTTGGCTACTTTTGAAACCAGTCTTACATCCATGACTTCTGTGACGACTGCCATTTTGTATTTGTCAGCGACTTTACGAAGCCACTTGAGGGCTTTTTCTCCGTGTCCTTCGAATGAGTATGGGCCTGTGCGGGGTTTGTATGCTCCTCCTCGAAGTATTGTTGCCCCTGCTTGGCTGGCTTTTTTTGCCGCTTCATCAAGGAGTTCTTCTGTCTCTACCGAGCATGGGCCGGCCATTACGACGAGTTTATCTCCTCCAATATGAATATCTTTTGTTACTTTCACTATTGTATCTTCATATTTCGTATCACGTGAAGCCAACTTATAGGGCTTGAGTACGGCCATTGCATCGCTCACCCACGAAAAAGACTTCAGATGATGCAGGCTAAGTTTGCGCTCGTCGCCGATAACAGCGATAACTGTGCGCTCAGTGCCGTAAAGGGGCATAGGTACGAGACCTTCCTTTTCAATGTGGTCGATAATGTTTTGCACCTCTTTTTTGGGTGCGTTGCGTTTCATGACGATGATCATAGTTTTTTTGGTTAAATAATTATTTGATTGAACTTAAATGTTTGATAATTTGATTGCTTTCTTGCATGGCGTCTTTGGCGAATTCGCCTAAATATTCTCGCGTTTCGAGGAATTTTTTGTTGAAGCTTTGGTAATCATTGATTGCCATGATCTTTTTGAGAATGTCTGTGTTCTTTTTTATTGTTCGGGAGATTTTGTTCTTGTTTGGATTGAGCATTAGTATCGGGCCATATAAGTCGGGGTCTTGCGAAAATATTCTGCTGATAATGTCGAATTCAAGCCTGTAAATCGGGCTCATGAATTTTGAGATTTCCTTGATGTCGATGTTGAGATCTTTGAGAGTTTTACCCATGAGAATTGTGTGAAAATGGGTGAAGACTTGGATAATGCTCATTATTTCATCGTGTTTTTTTGGAGTTGTAGTTTCAATGTTTGCGCCCAGTTTGTTAAAGATGGATTCGATGAATTTTTCATTTGTTGTTCTTGCAGGGCACATGACGATTGTTTGGCCTTTTATATCTTTGACCCCGGGCCCGAACATTGGATGCAGTCCTATAACTTCTGATTTGCTTTTAAGCATTTGTTTGACGGGGAAAGTTTTGAGGGAGGTGAAGTCCATTAATATTTGGTCTTTTCTTGTATGTGGCAAAATCTCTTTGATGATTTGTTCAGTTTTGAGGATGGGGACGGTGATGATTACTATGTCGCTATTTTTAACCAGTTCTTCGTTTGTCAGCTTTGTTTTCAGATCTGAAATTATTATTTTGAATTGTTGTTTTTTGAAAAGTGGGGCGAATAGTGAGCCCATTTGACCGCTACCTCCGATCAAACCGATTGTTATATCTGAATTTTTCTTATTTTTTAGATTCATTGTGTTGAATATTGATTAGCTTTATTCGGACTTAAAAAAAAGCCTCTTTTAGTTACGTGTGAGGCTTTGCATCGAGCAATATTAAGCAACTCACACGACTTAGAAGAAGTAAAATCCCCATCCAAAGAATGATCTTTTTTGTGTGACTGATTTTTGGGGGAGTGAGTTCATTGATGTTTTCGTTAAACAGAAATCATCTTAGTAATTGTTGGTGTTACTGTCAATGGGAACGTTGTTTATTGCCTAATTTTTTATTCTTCAACCCTCTTAATAACCATCATACTCACATCATCCGCTTGCTCCACGTTTTCTGAGAAATCGCTGAATTTTTGGGCTATGTGGCTTAGTATTTCATCGGAGTTTTTGTCTTTGGCAACTTCTAGCAGATTTTCGATTACTTTGGCTTCGGTGTACATTTCTCCCGCTGCGCTTCGGCCTTCTGTTAGTCCGTCGGAATAAAGTACTACGACGTCTCCAATGTCCAGTTTGAGATCGTTGTTTTTTGTGAGTGCGGTGTTGTCGGGTATCATTCCGAGGGCGATTCCGCCTGAAGGTATTTTTTCGGCTTCTCCGGTTTTAGCGCGATAGATAATTAAGTATTCGTGGCCTGCTCCGCTGAATATCATCGATTTTGTTTCGTGATTCCAGCTGAGTAAAACCATTGTCATAAACATGGCTTTTTTGATTCTTGGTTTGAGCTCTTTGTTGGTTTTGATTAAAATTTCGTTTGCGGGTAATTCGAAAGATGCGAATGAATGCACCAATGTGTTGGCCATCATCATCACTAGTCCTGCAGGTATACCGTGGCCCGTTACGTCGCCAAGGTAAATG
>JAHJTR010000117.1 GCA_018829865.1 Patescibacteria group bacterium
GAAGGTTCTTTCCGAATATTTAAATATCTGAAATTAACAAAGTGAGTAGGCTTCAAAAAATCATCACTATTGAGCAGATTGGCCTGCAACGTTTTTGGATCAATCGGAGAAGGGGAGTTAGTCTCGATATTATTGGCAGCATCATCAGTAATAACCGCCGCCGTCAAAAACCCCTCATCCGGCATATTTAGCGATAAATAATATTGCGTCGAAAAAACCGTAACCGCAAACAAACAAAGCGAAGCAAACAAATACAAAATATAATACGTGTTTTTCATTAACTTAAAGAATTAAATATCTCATCCGGAATATCAAAATTGCTAAACACATTACTCACATCCTCATCTTCATCCAGCGCATCCATCAATTTCAAAACTTTCTTCGCTTTATCAACCTCATCAATCTTCACAGTATTATCGGGAATATAAGCAATCTCCGCAGACGCGACCTCAAATCCCAGATTCACAATATTTTCTCTAACTTTTGCCAAATCCGCCGCATCGGTTTGCACTTCCAAAGTATCACCCTCGCCCTGAATGTCTTCAGCTCCCGTATCAATCAGTGCCAGCTCAGCCTCATCACGATCTTTATCGCCCAGCTTCACAATTATCATCCCTTTCCGCTGAAACATATAAGCCACACTCCCCGAAGTCCCCATATTCCCGCCATTTTTCGCCAAAGTACTTTTCACATTCGAAACCGTCCGATTTTTATTATCCGACAGGCATTGAATCATCAGCGCAGTCCCAACCGGCCCATAACCTTCATACATAATCTCAACAATTTCAGCCGCATCTTTAAGATCACCAGTCCCGCGTTTTATCGCCCTCTCGATATTATTATTAGGAGTATTATCTGCTTTCGCATTATCAATAGCCAATCGAAGCGCAGAATTCATATCCGGATCCGCCCCCCCATCCCGAGCAGCAAGCGTAATCATCTTGGCATGCTTAGTGAAAATTTTACCACGTTTGGCATCAAGAGCCCCCTTTTTATGCTTAATAGAGCTCCACTTTGAATGTCCTGACATATATTTTTCTATTAATTTCTATGAGGATTATAACCTCTGAAACTAATTCAAGGCAAGCCTGGTCTTTATAAAATATTTAGCAAAAAATCCCGAAAGCTGTTAATTAACTAAGACCTAACCACAACTCTCGCCACTATCTCAGCCACGCCCTTATCAAAAACTCCCGGAATAATCTTAGCCGCACTCGGATTCTTAACCGACTCAGCAAGAGCCACAGCCGCATTAACCTTCATCTTATCAGTAATCTGTTTATTCCTAAGCTTAAGCGCCCCTTTAAAAATACCAGGAAACGCCAAAACATTATTAATTTGATTCGGATAGTCACTACGCCCCGTGGCTACAATTGCGGCCCCCGCCTTTTTCGCCATTTCAGGATCAATCTCCGGCACCGGATTAGAAAGCGCAAAAACAATTGCATCATCATTCATACTCTTCACCATCGCACTACTCACAATCTTAGGCTTCGAAACCCCAATAAAAACATCAGCCGAAACCATAGCCTCTTTCAGCCCCCCCACAATATTCCCCGGATTGGTAATCTCAGCCATCTCCTTTTTCATAAATTGCAAATCCTTGCGACTCCTACCAATAACCCCTTTACTATCAAGCAAAATAATATTTTTCACCCCCCGAATAATCAAAATCTTAGCAATCGCAATCCCCGCAGCACCCGCCCCGGCAATCACAATTTTACTGGTCTTAAAATCCCGCCCCGTCAGCTTAAACGCATTAATCAGCCCCGCCAAGCACACAATCGCAGTCCCATGCTGATCATCATGAAACACCGGTATCTTCAAAATCTCTTTAAGTTTTTTCTCAATATAAAAACACTGCGGCGCTTTTATATCCTCAAGATTAATTCCACCATAAGCCGGCGAAATATTTTTCACAATATCAATAATTTCATCAGGATCCTGAGTCTCAATACAAATCGGCACCGCATCCACCCCCGCAAATTTCTTAAAAAGCAGGCATTTCCCTTCCATAACCGGCAGAGCAGCAGTCGCCCCAATATTCCCCAAACCCAGCACCGCGCTGCCATCCGTCACCACCGCCACAGTATTCGCCTTGGTTGTATATTTGTATGCATCATTAACATCATCAGCAATCTTTCTGCACGGCTCAGCCACTCCCGGCGTATAGGCCACCGAAAGATCCTCAAAATTCCTCAGCGGAAACTTCGATTTTATCTCCATTTTGCCCTTATGCTCGGCATGCAGTTTTAAAGACTCCTTAAAATAATCCATTTTTTTAATTTGTTGGAGGAAGCTGGCCACCCGGCCCCTCAACACTAGGTGCCTCAGAAGGAGGCGATATTTGAGGAGATAACGTAGGTGCAGGCAAATCTGAAGGCTCTTCAACAATAGCCACGCTATTCCCATTTTTAACAAAAGGTATATTGCACCCACTCAGCAGAAGAAGAGATACAATCATTACGGCCGCTACAATCTTTTTAGTCATTTTTACAATGTTAAAGTTTTAAAATTTATAACTTTTTCCTTCCTTAATATCAAGTATAACATCAAAACTTCGCTCATATTTGATCGTGATATTTAAAGAAGGGGAGTGATAATAGTCGATAGGCCCCGTCCCAACCCCGACAGTATCAGTATGAATGATTATTTTATCAGCAATCTCATTTAAGATCTTTTGTCCCTCCTCGTCAACATGAATCGCTTCACGAATTTCAGAAAGTTGAATTTGTTTTTCATTTGATAAAGTAGGAGTCCCGGTCACTTTAACCGAATCAATAATACCGGATCCAATCACATAATTTTGGTGGGTCAAATAACTTTCCCCAACCTCAAGATTCATTACAATAACAGTTTTATTGCTTAAAAACCGATAACTATCGTATCTGTAATCATTTTTCGCTGTAAGCAAATTATCATTTTGCTCAAACTCCATCACATTTCGATTGCCGTTATATGATCTCTGAATATTTTCAAAATAAGTTTTTTGATCATCACCTTTATCCGGATAAATCACAATTTTTGCTCCTTTAGGATACACCCGATAATAATTATTTTGCTTCAAATCACTATCTTTCTTCCACAATATCGTAGCGTCATTTCTCACTTCTTTTTCCCACCCCGGCGGCATCGCATTTTCTATCCCCAGTTTCGCATTTTGCATAACCGGCCAATTCATCGCCAAGTTAAAAGTTCCGGATTTATTTTCATCTATCATTCGCAGCCTATAAATAATTTCAGACAATTCACCTCTGGTAATCTCATCTCCCGGTTTAACATTCCCCATATCATCGGCAAGTAACAGATTTTTACTCTTAGCAAAAGCAAAATACTCAGCAAACCAAGCATTTTTAGCCACATCCCGGTAAGGCTCATCCTCAACCGAAATTTTAACTTTCTCTTTCAAAGTATAGGCATTCACAATTATCTTCAGAGCCTCGGCGCGATTCATATTTTTTTCGGGCCCAAAAGTGCCATCCTTATAACCTTCTAAAATGGTATTATCAGTCGCAAACCGCACATATGGCACATACCATTCACTACTTAAAATATCGGAGTAACTAATTCCAACCGGCGCAAAAATATCAAATCCCGAAGGATCCCGGTCCGCATTATATATTTCAAGCCCCTTAAGAACAATTTTCAAAGCCGCCGCCCGATTAATCGAATCATCCGGATTAAAAGTATCAGGCCCGGTTCCACTCACAATACCGGCCTCTCTCAAATGATTAATCGCAACAAAATTAACATGCGTTTCAGCCACATCCGTAAAAACCTGATTTTCAGCCAGCGTAGTAGGCACCATCACCGGAGTCACCAAAACGATGTAACCCAGAACCAAAGTTATAAAAATATATCTTAGTCTTTTCATTTGTTTTCTTCGATTACTTTATCTAAAAGTCTTTCAAAGTCTTTGAAAGAAAGTAGCCCTTCAATTTTTTGTTCACCCCCCGGTGATTGTATGTATATGGTAGGAGTTGCCTGAACCCCGATTCTTTTACCAACCTTAAAATCACTTTCAACCAATGTTGTAATATTGGAATCTTCCAAGCACGCTCTATACAGATTTTCACTAAATGTTAAATCATTTTCCTCACCCTTGGCCAACTCAACAAATATTTCTTTTGGATCATTGGAAGTATACCAAGCCGCCTGATTCTCATACAAATCACTATACATCTGCCAATAACGATTTTGTTTATCGGCACATCTTGCAGCCTGAGCAGCGATCTTGGAGTTTTTATACAATTCCTCAAGAGGGAAATCTTTTTTTGCATAATACACAGAGTCAGCATATTTTTCTTTTAATTTCGGTAGGATCTCACTGGCGTATTTAGCGGAAAAAGGACATTGAAAATCACTATACTCAACAATAATTATTTTAGAAGAAGGATTTCCCCAAACAGGGGAGTCATCGGTGATTTTATGTTTGCTTAAAATTTTATTAAAAACCTCGGCAAAATTCTCATAAGTATAAATATTACGTCTTTCCTTCCCATTAATAATAAACGCCGGAGCAGAATCAATCCCATACTCTTCAGCTTCAGCAGTATCACGTTCAATTTTAGCCAAATATATTCTGTCATTAATGCAGCTTTTAAGTTTTTCTCTGTCCAGTCCTTCTATTCCCTTTACGAGATTTAAAACATCATCGACCGAGCTGAACTCATTTTGGTTTTCATACAGCCGATTATGAACCTGCCAAAAAATCCCCTGACTACCGGCGCATTCTACCGCATTTGCAGGTAATAAATCTTCTTCAATACGGATAAAATGCTTGAAATAAGCTTTACTATTCGGAGTCTCTTTAACCACTTTATCTAATCCCGAAGCCGCCATTTTACTGTGAGGGTCACTAAAACTAAAATACCCATAAACAATTATTTCATCTCCCTCACCCTTATAATAACTTCCCGCATGATCGGGCGGTTTCACAAATAAAACCGGAGGTCCATACAGTAAATAACTCTCATTTTTATTTTCCATCAACTCGCCATATTTCTCAAAAAACGGGGCGTTCTGAATATTCTCATCAAACACAATCGTCGGCACACTTTTGATTTCATATTTTTTTATCAAACGCTTCCCTTCATCAGATTGACTATCATATGTCGAGAAATAAATCTCTCTTTCAAATTCACCTTCAAATCTCTTTTCGATATCTTCCGTTTGGCATTCGTCGCAAGTGATGATATTGGCCTTAATGATAGTGTTCTCTTCTTTACTATCATTATCAATAATCATCTTAAATTCATCAACATTATCCCAAGCAATTTCATTCCAAGTGCGCATCACGCTGGCAAATCCATTAAAATTATTTCTAAAAGTGGGACTGGTCTTATAAAGAATCAAGCCCGAGCACAGTAAAATCACCAGTACAAAAAAATACACCAACCTTTTTTCCCATTTTTGTTTAGGAGTTTTAATCGTTGTCGCATGTACCATAATCCTTTTTTTACTAGGCGCTTTTGGCTTTTTGGCAGCAACACTGGCTTTTTTTACAGCCGTTTTTGTCAGCTTCTTTTTAATCTCTGTTTTTTTAACAGGAGTTTTTATTTTTTTTGGCATTTTTATTTTTTTTAAATACCTTTATCTACCTTAATATAAATAATTTTTACCTCAATGCAAAACAAAAACCGCCAAAAAGCAGCACATACTGGTTGACAGATATTCGTTTGAAAAAAATTAAATCAATTCACCGGGAGTATACAAGTCGAGGTTTTCCTTTCCAATAACCTTGATTACCTCTTCCACCACATCATCTATAGAGATATATTTTTGAGAACCTTTTTCCATATCTCTCAAAATGATTCTATTCTCTCTAACCTCCGTAAGACCTAAAATCAAGGTTTGGGGAACATTAAATTTATCAGCCAGCCTCATTTGAGCCTTGATACTTCCTTTTCCTAAAGCTCCAACAGTTTTAATCCCGGCATCCCTAAGTCTTCTAATAATCGGAAGACATTTTTTCTTGGCCTCTTTACCCAGCTGAGCAACAAATACATGAATATCATCTTTGCAAGGAACATCAACATTTTCAGCTTTCATATTGGCAATAATTCTCTCAACGCCTGCAGCCCATCCAACAGCCGGAGTTGGCTCTCCTCCCATCAACTCAACCAAACCATCATATCTACCTCCACCCAAAACGGCATTCTGAGCGCCAAGCGTTTTATCCCAAAATTCAAAAACCGTATTGGTGTAATAATCAAGACCTCGCACAATTCCCAAATTATTTTTATAAGGAATTCCAAACTCATCCAGATACTCCAAAACATCTTGGTGAAACTCTTTACATTCCGCGCAAATATAATCACTAAGTTTAGGTGCCATCCCCGCAAGGATCTGACAATCTTCATGTTTACAATCGAGTAGCCGCATCGGATTGGATTCCAAACGACCCTTACAATTATCACAAAGAGATCTTTCTTTACCAATGTAATAATCCTTCAAATCAGAAATAAATTTAGGCCGACAATTATCAGAATTACAGCCAATGGAATTAATATGAACCTCAAGTATATGATCAATTCCCAGATCCTGCATAATTTTCCATCCAAGTTCAATTAACTGCGCATCAATAGCCGGATCCTTCTCCCCAATAACCTCAACATTCAACTGATGAAACTGTCTAAAACGTCCTTTTTGCGGCCGATCATATCTAAACACGGGTTCAATCGAATAAAGCTCAACAGGCTGAGGCAAAGTCTTCATCCCATGCTGCAAATAAGCACGCACAACACCGGCGGTCAATTCAGGCCTTAAAGTCATACTTTTCCCACCCTTATCCAAAAATGTATACATCTCTTTACTAACAATATCAGTATCACTGCCAATCCCTCTCTCAAAAACCTCGGTATATTCAAAAGTCGGAGTCGAAAGACGCCTAAAACCGGCTTGCCTGCATCGATGCCTCATCACTTTTTTGATATACGTATAAAATTGTTGATAATCGGGCAGTAAATCATGCACACCTTTAGGCGTTTGCATTCTGCTTTGATTGCTTACGTTAGACATTGTATATCAATTAAATATTATTATTTCCAAAATTTTCAGCTGAAATTTAAACGCATCTCAATACTGACTTTCATTATATGTACAAAAGAGTGCTTTGGCAACCGCTTTAGGATTAGCCCAAATAATCCATTATCATGTTTAGTAGGAGTCTTACGTCTTCTTCTCCTTTGACACAACTGCCAGTCCAAAAATAGCATTTTCCTTTTCGGTCTATTTCGATGGAAGGGAGAGAGGAATCGCCAAGAAATATTTGTAAATTATTATTTTCAGCAAGTCGAGCATTAATTTTTTGGCCTTTAAAAGGAGTATGAAAAGCTGAAATATTGCCTGCATAATACCAAAGATTAATTATGCCGGCCGGGAAGCATCTGGTATTTTCTATTCTTTTTCGACAATCGGCAATCTCTTGTTCAAGTGCTTCTTGCTCAATAGGGGTTTCTTCGCCATTTTTGATTACATCAGGGCGGCGTCTTGTTTGCTCCTGTTGAGGAGGCCAAAAAGCACGTTTGGAATGGGTTTGACGACGACTATGAAATCCACCATTTTGGCGTTCAACAGGGGAGCTTGGACTCATTTTTTCAGCCCTCGATTCAAAAACAGACATATTGTTATAATATTGTATATAAGTAGTAATCATAGTGTTTTTTGTTAAAAAGTCAATAGGTCATCAAGTTAAAACAAGCTTTCCCTCCTACTGTTATAGCAAAGCTTTTGCTGGCGCAAGGCTACAGCCTTGCTCCCTCTTTACTGATTTTGTCTGCGATAAAGCCAACAATATTTCTCGTCAACTCAAAAAAATCCCCAAGGAAAAACCGACACAATTATTTCAAGGAAAAAATCCTGACCCGGAGTTTTAGAAAAGCAATAACCTTTCAACAAGCAATATCAGTAAAATAATAAAAAAAACACTAGTTTTTGTTAAACAGCCATAAGCCCCGAATTAGCCCTTAATTCCAACTTATAATCATTCAGCTTCTCCGGCCATTTCTTCGCCTGAAAGTAAGCTGCAGCCCCAATCATCGCGGCATTATCCGTGCAATAAACCAAGTTGGATGGATATCTCACTTTAACCCCGATTTGCGTCGATAATTGATCAAGTCGGCTTCGAAGCGCCCTATTCGCCGATACTCCTCCCACAACATGAATTTCTTTTATTTTATTATTTCGATCCGCCGCCCTGCCAAGCTTAGTCACCAAAACATCAATCACCGCATCCTGAAAAGCCAGAGCCAAGTCACAAATATCCTGCCTGTCGATTTTTTTAAACCTATCATTTTTTACGGGAGCCGCCTTAATCATATTTTGAATTTTATAGAGGAGAGCCGTCTTAAGCCCCGAAAAACTCATATTCAAACTCTCATCATTAAGCATCGGGCGAGGCAAATTAAATCGCCCACCGTGTCCATCCCGCGCTTCTTTCTCAATAACAGGCCCCCCAGGATACCCAAGCCCCAGCAGCCTTGCCGCCTTATCAAAAGCCTCACCCGCAGAATCATCAACTGTGCTACCGAGTAGCTCAAAATCAAAGTGATCCTTCATTAAATAAATATCATTATGCCCACCCGAAACCGTCAGAATAATCCGCGGGAACGCCATTTCCTCCTCATTCTCCAAATAAACCGCATAAATATGACCGGCCACATGATTAACCGGAATCAAAGGTTTATCGTACACCGCAGCCAAAGTTTCAGCAGTCACGCCTCCAATTAGCAGTGAACTTATCAGTCCCGGAGAATTAGTCACCGCGATGGCGTCAATATCTTTCATCGTAAAATCAGCATTTTTAAGTGCCGCATCAATTGTCGGTATAATATTCTTCAAATGCTGCCGCGCCGCAACCTCAGGCACAACTCCTCCGGTCTCAGCATGAATCTGCGCTTGCGAGCTAATCACATTACTCAAAACTTTGCGGCCGTCTTGCACAATAGCCGCACTCGTTTCATCGCAAGATGTTTCAATCGAAAATATTTTCATTATTGTGGTTAGCATCTCAAAAATCACGCCGATTATAGCATTATCACCCCGAATTTGCTAAAATATTATCAAAGGAGAATGCGCATTTCATTGCAGCCGAGCAACCTCCAAAAATAACAAAAAATGCAAAAAACATCAGTCGACATTATCAAAATACTTAAGAAAGCGGGCCACAAGGCTTATTGGGCTGGCGGCTGTGTACGCGATTATCTTTTGGGGCAAGATCCCCAGGATTACGACATCGTAACCAGCGCAAAACCCGAAGAAATAGAGGATTTACTCGAACACACAATCCCAATCGGCAAAGAATACGGAGTGATTATAGCCATTGTTAACGGTCATCATTTCGAAATAGCAACTTTCAGATCCGACAGCGGCTACAGCGATGGTCGCCGCCCTGATGCCATCGAGTACACCGACCCCGAGCAAGATGCCTTAAGACGAGATTTCACAATCAACGGACTTTTTTACGATCCTCTCAAAGATAAAATCTATGATTTTGTTGATGGCCAAAAAGATCTCAAAAATCGCCTGATCCGTTTTATCGGAGACCCCAAACTGCGCATTCAAGAGGATCACCTACGAATTCTACGCGCGATCCGTTTCAAAAATACCCTGAATTTCATGTATCACCCGGGTACCTACGACGCCCTTGTCGAGAATTCCAATTTAGCAGGTAATGTTTCTCAGGAGAGAGCTCGCGATGAGCTAAACAAAATGCTCCTCCACAAAAACCGCGTCCAAGCATTAAGAGACATGAGCGAGACAGACGTCTTAAAGGATATATTGCCTGAACTCGAAGAAATGAAAGGAGTAGCACAGCCTTACGAAATGCACATGGAAGGCGACGTCTTCGAACACACCATGCGCAGTGTAGACGCCCTAAACCCCGAGTCATCGCTAGAACTAATCTGGGCAGTCCTACTACACGACGTAGGCAAACCCGATACCTTTGCGATCAAAGAAAGAATCCGTTTCGACAATCACTGCGAAAGGTCAGAAGAAATAGCCGGTAACATCCTACGCCGCCTAAAATCTCCTACAAAACAAATCAAACAAATAAAATGGCTAATAGTCCACCATTTCATCATGGTCCAACTACTAGAAATGCCCGAAGCCCGCAAGCTGCACTGGTTCAGACACGAAGGCTTCACCGACCTACTCGAACTCTTCAGATGCGACGCAACCGGCCAAATCCCCATCGATTTAAGTTTATATGAGGATGTAAGAGACGCGTATCAAAAAGGAATGGCTAAAATGCCCAAGGAAATTAAGAAGTTGATTAGTGGCAAAGACATTATGGAAATCACGGGGATTAAAGCGGGGAAAGAAGTGGGGGATATACTGCATCAGGTATACGAGCTGCAGTTGGAGAAAAAAATCACTACAAAAGCGCAGGCTGTTAAGTGGGTTAAGGGGAAATTTGTGAAATAGATTAATATCCGTTCATTTTAAAAAAAATACTTTAATCTACACATATGTCTGGAATATCAAATCTTCAATCATTGCTCAAATCAATGAGCCCAAAATTACAGGAAGGCGTATTTGTCTTTTGCACATTATCGCATGATGATCTCAAAAAAATATCGGTAACACCACAAATGACTTACAAAGAAAAAGAGGGAATATCAGTAGTATTAAAAGAGGAGGAAGCAAAAACTGAGGGGCTTCAGTATGAATATACTTGGTCACTTATAACACTAAACGTGCACTCCGATCTTGATGCAGTTGGTTTTTTAGCGGCCATACTACCTAAACTGGGAGAAGCTGGAATAAGTGTTAATGTTGTTTCCGCTTATTACCATGATCATCTCTTCATCCCAGCCGACAAGTCTTCTGCGGCTATGAATGTTTTACAGGAGTTTTCTATATAATCTTCAGTCCCAAATACTTTTTCTCAGTTGGAGCGGAGTTGTACTCCGCTCCGTAACGTTTAGGAGCAGAGTGCAACTCTGCTCCATCCCCAAATTGCACCCTGCTCCATTCCCCCCAAAAAAACCCCCCACTCATCCGAGCAGGGGTTTTTACTAATCTAATCAATAACTCAACTAAACAAGCTTCTTCGCTCTAAGCGCTTTCCACATATCAGTCTTAGCACTCACAAGCGCTCCAACGGCTACCAAGTAAGC
>JAHJTR010000118.1 GCA_018829865.1 Patescibacteria group bacterium
TTTTTGCTCATAAACCTTCAACCGATTGATCTCAGGCAACAACGCCAACAATTTATAGGTTATCTGATTTCTCTCCCGCCCAAGCCTAACAAATTCATCATGCAGATTTTTTTTGATTATCGGTGTCTCAAAGTCTTGTGTTTTTCCCATAATTTCATGATTAATTAACACTATAAAACTAACAATTCCCCCAACAAAAAACAACCAATTTACGGCTTAAACATGCGACTATACAATGATTTTTATATCGATGGTTCTGATCCAAATTTCCCCATATTCCAAATGGTGCACAAGCCCTCACCTTTATTTATATTCGATATTTTTTGATCCCCCAAACGAAAATTTTGAAACCATAGCTTGAGAGTGAAAATAATAAAAATTTTAAAAAACCTCAATTCCTCGTCAACTCAAAATTGCAAGACAAGCAGCCTCAGCCGTTAAAACACAGACAAGTTTGGATCCCTCTTTGGCCGCCAGGCAGCCCGACCTACAACAAGCCCGGTCACTAAAACACAAACAAGTGTTGTTTCCGATATTTTGGCAACCCAAACAGCCCGGCCTCCCACAAAGCCAGGTCGATGAAACGCAGGCAGATTAGATTCCCTGAACTTTATCCCACCCGGCAGCCCAGCCCCCACCAAACCCCGCCGCTAAAACGCCAAACAATCTTGATTCCCAATACTTTAACAACCCAAACAGCCTGAGCGCTCACAAAGCCAAGTCGTTGAAAAACAGGCAATTTTGGTCTCCCAAGCTTTGTCCGCCCAAACAGCCCAACCTCCCCCACCCCCAAAATCCCCGGGGAAAAATACGCATCGAATCATTACCCCCCAAAAAAAAATCCCGCTAATTCAAACAGGATTTCTCAACATTAAATATAATCATTCACCTACTCATCCTTCTTCTCCTCCTCAACTTTTTCCTCTTCAACAACCACTTCTTCGCTAACATCATCAACCCCAACCTCAGTAGCCTCACCCGCCGTTTCCGCCTCCTCCTTCTCAATCTTCACCTTAGCTTCCTCTAAATCCTCAACGCTTGGCCCACTTTCACCCGTAATCTCCTCCTCAGGAACCAACATATCCTCAGCCTTAAGATGAGTTTCTTTAAATCTGGCACTTTTACCAAACCTCTCTCTCATATAATAAAGCTTGGATCGTCTAATCTTAGCCTTTTTAAGCGGCACAATCTTCACAATATTCGTTGAGTGAATCGGGAAAATCTTCTCAACTCCAATCCCATCAACAATTTTTCGAACAGTAAAACTCTTATTTGTCCCCGTCCCACTGCTTACTTTAA
The DNA here is from genome assembly GCA_018829865.1 of Patescibacteria group bacterium. Lineage (GTDB taxonomy): Bacteria > Patescibacteriota > Gracilibacteria > UBA1369 > JAHJTR01 > JAHJTR01. Next base: position 1,300 of record JAHJTR010000118.1, read on the forward strand.
TCACAAGCCCTTTAAATATCTGAATCCTTTCTTTTTCCCCTTCTTTAATCCTCTGATGAACCTCAACAGTATATCCAGGCCCAAACTTTGGAACACCTTTTTTTTCCGACAACTTGTGAATTACGGCTAATTTCGTATATGACATAGTAAATTTTGTTTAAAAGCTATGAGATTATAGGCGGCCCCGCCCCTAAATGCAAGATTAAATGTACGAATTTATATCCCTCTAATCAATATGTCTTTCCAGTTTATTAATGGCAATAATATTCTCAGAATCCTTCAGCACATCATGCAAAAATCGATCATTACATTTGATACGATAAATAAAATCCTCTTTTGTCATCCCAGTAAATTTTATAGGAGTTTCAAAATCGGTTTCTCTATCCAAAAAATCACTAAGCTCATCGCGATCAAATTTCCCCACCATTAGCAAATCAACCGAAGAATCCTTGCCAATAAATGAACCGGACAACACCAAAAAATCGATATTGCCAAGTTTCTGTATCTTTCTAATAAAATCCGTATGGGTATTTAGCGCCTTACTGATGATATTCTTCAAATCCCCAAACAGCACAAAATTCTTATTCACCACAAAATATTTCTTCCGATTACGAGTCCTACTCCTCAAAAGCCCAAGTTTCTTCAAATTCTCAAGCTCTCTTCGCACAGCGTTAATTTGCTCATCAAGCAGTCGAGTAAGCTCCCTAACATAATATTCCTCATCAGGATTCATTAAAAATATTGTGAGGAGTTTTACGCGCGCCTTAGATGTAAATAGATGATGAAGCATGGATTTCACCGCAAATAATAGACATTAACTGCGCTGACTGTACAAAAAATTTAATCAAAAATCAAGTTTTTTCCTACAAGATTGCCTGAATATCGCAAAAAACGATTCTTAAAGTCCTGATCCATCCTCATCTTCTTCCTCGCTTCGCGCCTCCTCCACCAAACTCCTCAAAAAAGCGGAATAAAAAAATCCGGTCACAATCCCCAAAAACGCCACTGCGAAGACCAAAAAAGTCACAGGAATCGTATTATTCACAGACTGATAAAAAAAGAACAGCTGCTGACATTGAGCCGTAATATTACCGAATCCAAGTATCAGTATCACAACGGTGAGCAATATCGCCCCTGTAAGGTAAAAATATTTCATTTTTGTTTTTTATAAATATTTTTTAAATAACATATCAAGCATCAATTTATTCCTCAGCCGCTTATTCATATCATTTTCCGGATCTTTATACATCTTTCGAATTTCATCCTGTTTATCTTTAGGCGCATACGCAGCCAAGCCCTCGACTTCTTTATCAACATCTTCATCCTTAATCTCAAATTTCTCAGCCTTATAAACCTCCCGCAGCCCAAACCGCAATTTCAAACGCTTTTCAGCCTCAACCTTTAATTCCTCACGCATCTTTTTCTCATCTTTATCAATGCGTTTCATATAATCCTCAAACTTCATCCCTTTTCTCTCAATATCCATTTTAATATCCTCAAGCATAAAGTCAATTTCCTCTTCAACAATTTGCGGCGGCATCTCCATCTCGATCACCTTAATAATCCCCTCCAGAAACTCACCTTCACGCCTATTCTTTTCATCGGATTTCTTTTTATGATCAATCCCTTCTCTGACTTCCTCCCTAAAATCGGCAATCGGCTGCTTTTTACCCGTTATTTTTAGCAAAAATTCCTCATTAATCTCAGGTATTTCAGGATGTTGAATATTTTTAATCTCCACCTTAAAAGTCACTTTTTTATTCTGAAAACTTTTCTTAAAGTAATCCTTAGGGAAGGTAACCACAAATTCCTTTTTCTCCCCTTTCTTAAGCCCAATCACATTTTCCTCAAAACCGGGAACAAACGAATCAGAGCCAAGTATAATAGGATGATTTTTGCTACTTGTGCCTTCAAGTACGGCTCCTCCTTCATCAAAACCATCAAAATCCATCTCAATTTTATCACCTTTTTTCGCCTTAGCCTCATCATTAGCGTCAACATATTTAGTATTTTCACTCTCAATTTGCTTAAAAATATCATCAATTTCGCTCTCTTTTACCTCAATTTTCTCTTCCTTAATCTTAATTTTCCCATAATCACCTAGCTTAACCTCAGGCATAACCGCTACAATTGCCTCATAAGTTATCGTAGTATCACCTTCTTTAGGCTCCTTAAAAGTAATTTCCGGACGAGAAATAACCTCAATTTTCTCCTTTAATATGGCTTCCGCATAAGTTTGAGGGAGAGCAACGTCAACGGTTTCAGCCTTAAGAACATCAGCGCCAACATGCTCCTTAAGAACATCAACCGGAATATGACCCTTTCGAAACCCCTTAATAGCTATCTTTTCGCCCATTTTCTTTAGAGCAATACTTTCATATTTCTTCAAATCATCAGGCTCAATTGAAACAATCAGCTTAATTTGAGAATCTTTTTCCTTTTTAACTTCAACTTTCATAAAACTAAAATTACTGAATACACACGCTGTACTCTAGCGATATCACAAAAAAAAATCAAATAATATCGGCAATTTTACCGCAATTGCACCCCCACCCCTTGTGTCAAGCGCAACATTATTGACAGAATTAAAAGCTTATGGTACTCTAATGTTGAAAATAATCCGTAAATTACAACTCTATGGGCGCAGATACCCACAGAACAGACAATATACAAGATCAGAATCCCCTATCCGAATACCCCGATTTCGATAGTTTGGGCGAAAGGGGTATAAGAGAGGGAGAATTAACAAAACGTCAGGCAGCAACACTTAAGGCTGTTCAAGCCAATATGGCACATGATTCCGAAAGCCGCAAAGGTGAAAATAAAGACATTGACGGCATTAGCGCGATGGAAATTTATGAAAATCAAAAATTTACAATAGAGGGCTCAGACAAAGACAAAAA
>JAHJTR010000119.1 GCA_018829865.1 Patescibacteria group bacterium
AAACAACATTACAATATATGTTAATATTAAAAAAGGATATTAATTAAAGCATATTTAAGCAGGGTATGCAAGGAATTACTACTGCAACACAAACAATCCTTTAGTACTGTCATCCCTCAAAATCCTCTCTTACCCCTTCACCCCAACAGTCTTAAGCCACTGCCCGGTACAAGACGCCTCAATCTTCGAAACTTCCTCCGGCGTCCCCACCGCCACAACCAAGCCACCTTTATCTCCACCCTCAGGCCCCAAATCAATCAAATGATCCGCGCACTTAATCACATCCAAATTATGCTCAATAGTCAGCACGGTATTTCCGCCATCCACAAGTTTATTCAAAACATCCAAAAGCTTTTTAACATCATCAAAATGCAGCCCGGTAGTCGGCTCATCCAGCACATAAAAAGTCTTCCCGGTCGATCTCTTGGTCAGCTCAGTAGCCAGCTTAACCCTCTGCGCCTCACCACCCGATAACGTGGTCGCAGATTGCCCAAGATGAATATAACCAAGCCCCACTTCAATCAGCGTCTTCAGCTTATTTTTTATCGTAGGAATCGCTTCAAAAAAATCAAACCCTTCATTAACCGTCATTTCCAAAATATCCGCAATATTTTTGCCTCTATAAGTAACTTCCATCGCTTCCTGATTATATCTCCTACCCTTACAAATTTCACAAGGCACATATATATCCGGCAAAAAGTGCATCTCGATTTTCTTAATTCCATCCCCTCTACAAGCCTCACATCGCCCGCCCTTAACATTAAAACTAAACCGCCCAGCCTTATACCCGCGAGTCCTAGCCTCGGGAGTACTGCTGAAAAGATCACGAATATCCGTAAACACCCCCGTATAAGTAGCAGGATTTGATCTCGGAGTCCGCCCAATCGGCGCCTGATCAATATTAATTATTTTATCAATATGTTCAATTCCTAAAATCTCTTTATGCGCCCCCGCAGTAGCCTTCGATTTATACAGTTTATTAGCAATTTTCCGCACAAGAATCTCATTAATCAACGTAGACTTCCCACTTCCAGACACACCGGTCACTCCTACAAATGTCCCAAGCGGAATCTCCACATCAATATCCTGCAAATTATGCTGCGACGCCCCTTTAATAGTGATTTTTTTCTTATTACCCTTTCGACGTTTTTTTGGAATACTAATCTCTTTAGCACCCGACAAATACTGCCCCGTCACAGAATTTTTATCTTTCATAATTTCTGCAGGAGTCCCCATAGCCACCACTTTACCGCCATGTCTACCGGCCCCCGGCCCAATATCCAAAATATAATCCGCAGCAAGCATCATATCCGTATCATGCTCAACCACAAGCACCGTATTTCCAATATCCCTTAAATGCGTCAGCGTTTTAATCAATTTCGCATTATCATTTTGATGAAGCCCAATCGAAGGCTCATCCAAAACATAAAGCACCCCCTGCAATTTAGACCCGATTTGAGTAGCCAATCTAATCCTCTGCGCCTCACCCCCGGATAGCGTATTCGCCGATCTACTAAGCGTAAGGTAAGGAATCCCAACATCAATCAAAAATCCCAGCCGATTATTCACCTCATCAAGAATCATTTTCGCCACTTTTGTATCCGTTTCCGATAGATCAAGGGAGTTAAAAAACTTAAGCGCCCCACTAATCGACAACTCGGTTACATGCACAATATTTTTCCCATTAATTTTCACCGACAGCACCTCTCTCTTAAGCCTCGCACCGCCACATTCAGGGCAAGGAAGAATTCTCATATAATTCTCCAATTTCTTCCGCACATAATCAGACTCGGTTTCGCGATATCGTCGCTCAAGATTAGGAATAATCCCCTCAAAACTAGTCATATATTCACCGGAAAACCCATAACTCTGTTCACCATCTTTATCAATTCTAACCTGATATTTGCGGTCACCCGTGCCATAAAGCACAATCCTCATTTCTTCGTCAGTCAAATCATTAACAGCTTTATTAACCGAAAACCCATTAGTTTGAGCAACGCTAATTAAAATCCTATTATACCAGTTTAGTTTGGAGGTAGTAGCCGACCACGGTAATATAGCCCCCTCAGAAATACTCAGATTTTTATTCGGAATAATTAAGTCAGGATCCATTTCAAGCCTAGTCCCAAGCCCATGACACGCAGCGCACGCCCCATGAGGACTATTAAATGAGAAATGCCGCGGCTCAATATCCGGCAGGCTCACATCACATTTCATACAAGCAAATTTCTCACTAAAAATCTCCTCACTTTTATCGTCATTATCCTGCACAATCATCACACCATTCCCAAATTTAAGCGCAGTCTCAATCGAATCAGCCAATCTTGATCTATCCGGATTAGGAACATCAATTTCTTCGCCCGTTGAAAGTGTTTTTGTAGTTTTCTTAAAATTTTTCACAACCAATCTATCAACCACGATATCAATAGTATGCTTTATATCCTCTTCAAGCTCAGGAATCTCCAGCATACTCAAAATATCACCATCAACTCGCACTCTCACAAAACCATCTTTCTTAATCTTTTCAAAAGCCCGCACATGGCTCCCTTTACGGTCTTTCACCACCGGCGACAAAATAATAATCTTTTTATCTTGAGGATAATCAGCAATTTTATCAACAATCTGACTAGCAGCTTGCCTCGTCACAGGATCCCCGCAATCAGGGCAGTGAGGAGTACCCACCTTAGCAAAAAGCAGCCTCAAATAATCATATATTTCAGTAACAGTACCAACAGTAGACCGAGGACTCCTGCTTGAAGTCTTCTGATCAATAGAAATAGCAGGACTCAGTCCATCAATAGACTCCACATCAGGCTTCTCCATCAGCTGCAAAAACTGCCTGGCATAAGTACTCAAACTCTCAACATACCGCCTCTGCCCTTCAGCAAAAATCGTATCAAAAGCCAGCGAAGATTTACCGGAACCCGAAAGCCCCGTAATCACAGTCAATGTATTTCGAGGAATCGTAACATCAATATTCTTGAGATTATGCACCTTGGCGCCCTTAACAACGATTTTATCTGCTACCATAAAAAATTCATAAATAAGTGTATATAGCTAAAGAAAAGTACCACATCATAGCATAAAGATCAACCATGAACAAATAATAAATGTATATGGCAATGGTGAGGATTTGCTTTTTTGGACTGTAAAAAAGTTCACTTTACTATCATTTCATCTTTCACATCCTTCAAAAGTGATTGCATATAAATATAAAAGTAATAGAATTACCAAGCAAATCAATTCTACAAATTACACATAAAAAACATAAATTATTAAATGAGTTCGTATAAATGATAGTTGATCAAAATGGCTTTACCAAGCCACATCGTCCAACATTGAATAACCGGCTCATTCACTCCGTTCATTCCCCCAAATTTGGCAGCGGTAGGTCGCTTCGCTCCAGATTTTACCACTGCCAAACTTCGGTTATTCAAAAACGTTGCCCAACCTATTATTCAATATTTAAACACTTCGTATTTGATAGATATGTTGATTTAGTTATAATATATCCTTCTAATAAAAAATATTATGAAATTCAATTTTGACTCGGTTGCTGCAAAATATGATGAAACAATGACAAATAATGGGCAGCTTGGTGTTTTAGAGAGGCAAATTAAAACTGCTATAAGTGGAATTAATTGACACAAATGGTAATCTGTTAAAAAATACACCCAATGAAAATTATTTTTTAAGTAAGTAAAATGAATATTCACTCTCCGGATCATTCAGATGAACAAAGCCCCGAATTAGTCGGGAATATAGAGATACCTGAAATCAAAAAGCTTAAAGTAAGATCTATCGAACGCTTTGGTATATTTCTTGAAGATGGCGGATTTGTTCATATAAGAAAAATTAGCGATTTTCACAAGGGAGTTGGTAAAGCATTTGAACCAAATGAATTGAATCAATGGTATCCCGTTGGATCAAGTGTCTTTGTGAAGCTTGAAAAGAAAGAAAAACTTATAAATGGTAATGAACGAATTTTCTATGACTTTATGGGGCCTGCAGACGTTATTGACATAAATAACGAAAAATAATTCTTCACACAACTGCGTTTAAATGGTTCGCTCCGCTCTCCCAAATTTACTTTCCACTTCATTCCAAGTAAACTTTGTTTACACGCGAACGCACTAGTGTTGCGTTAAAAATACGCTAAATCAAGCGGTTTCTGGCCATCTTCTTCAGAGATTTGTAATTCGGTTTCATCAAGAAGGCTTATTAAAGCCGTTTTTTCAAATTGGGAGACCTGTAAAATTT
>JAHJTR010000120.1 GCA_018829865.1 Patescibacteria group bacterium
CTGTTTGCTGAGGAATTCGAGAGCATCTTCTTTTTCAACTTCCAGTCCTTTATTTTTACAAATTGAGATCATTTGATCATTTGAATCAATTCCTTTGGCATCAATATTATAATACTTAAGTGTTTCAAGAAATTCTCCGCGGCCGCATCCGATATCAAGTATATTTGATTGTCCTTTGAAGAATTCCATATAGTCTGATTGTTTGCTTTGACTATTATCTTCTAGTTGGCGGAATGTATCTTCGAATGCAAGGTAGTTAATATCAATTTCAGGATTTATTTGTTCTTTAACATCTTTGATTTCCAGCTCAATGTGTTCTTTAACATCTTTGATTTCCAGCTCAATGTGTTCTTTAACATCTTTGATTTCCAGTTCAATGTGTTCTTTAAGATTGTCTATTTTGGCTATGATATTGTTTTTATTGGTTTCATTGGATTTAATGATAACTTTTAGAGCTTCGGCTAGCTTTTGATTTTGTTTTAACAGCTCTTGGATATGATTTTCATTATTGTTGTTTATTTTGTCGATTTTTTGATTAACTAATGAAAAATTACTTATTGTTTCGTGATTAAAGCGTTCTTGTGTGCTTACTAGAATTTCAGTGACTTGTTTAACTACCGTGTATAGTTTTCTTTTTACCCAATTAATAATTTTAGGTTTTAATCCTTTGGTTGGATTTATTGGAATACGGTATTTGTTTAGTAGGGATGCATCGGAAAAATAAACATCTTTATGTTTTGTTATTTCTTGTTTATCACCAATAAAAACCTCTCTCTTAGGTATACTTTCAATTCTTTTTTGAAGAATTAGTTTTTCCAAAGTTTTGGATATTTTTTCAGTATTGTCTTCGCTTTTCTGCATGAATCGGTTAGGTTATTTTTTCAAGCCTTTTTAAGTCTTCTTCGATCATGCTTTGTATAAGTTGTTCGAAGTTGATTTTTGGCTGCCAGTTCAGTGTTTCTTTGATCTTTTTCGGGTTGCCTTTTAATTCGTGTAATTCAGCGGGGCGCATGTATTTTTCGGAGGTTTTTACATAATTTTGCCAGTTGTCCAGTCCGGCGGCTTTGAATGCAGCTTCACAAAAGTCTCTGACGCTATGGTTTTCTCCGGTGGCTACCACATAATCGTCAGGTTTATCTTTTTGGAGCATTAGCCACATCGCCTCGACATAATCTCCGGCAAATCCCCAATCTCTTTTGCTCTCTAAGTTACCAAGAATGAGCTCCTTTGCTTTCCCAAGCTTGATTTTGGCTGCGCCGTCGGTGATTTTGCGTGTAACAAATTCGATTCCGCGTAAAGGGGATTCATGATTGAAGAGAATACCGCTGCAATTAAACATATCGTAGCTTTCGCGATAATTTATGGTGATCCAGTGGCCATAAAGTTTTGCGACTGCATAAGGGCTGCGTGGATGGAAAGGTGTGTTTTCGTCTTGCATTCCGTCTACATTACTATTGCCATACATTTCACTGGTGCTTGCTTGGTAAAAACGAGCTTCCGGGGCAAAGTTTCGAGTGGCGTTAAGCATGCGGGCAACTCCGAGTCCATCGATTTCGCCTGTAAGTACCGCTTGATCCCATGAAGTTCCTACAAAACTTTGCGCTGCCAAATTATAAATTTCAGTAGGTCTGGTTTTTTTGATAATGGTATTTAAGGAGCCTTCGTCCAATAAATCTCCATCCATAATTTCTATTTCGTTTTCAACTTCAAGATGTTTTAATCTCCATAAATTTGGTGTACTGAGTCTTCTGGCAATTCCATAAACTTTGTAGCCTTTTTCTAAAAGTAGTTTTGCGAGATATGCGCCATCTTGGCCTGTAACTCCTGTAATTAATGCACTTTTCATATTAAAAAATTTAAGAAATTTGTTTGTCCCAGTAATTTAGTATGCCTGTAAGAGTATCGTCGATAGTATATTCAGGTTTCCACTCTGTGTCATGCGAAAATTTGCTGTAATCACAGATTAATTCGGGGATGTCTGATGGGCGGAGGCGTTTTGGGTCCAGTTTATGTGTGACTTCGATCTTTGCCAGGTTGATTAGTTTGTCGAGAATATCCTCAATTTTATAGCCATTTCTGCTGCCAATATTATATATTTCTCCGGGTTTTCCTTTTGTGGCTGCTAAATAATATCCTCTAACAATATCTCTTACATCTGAGAAATCTCTGATTGCTTCAAGGTTTCCGGTTTCGATTACGGGTTTGGTTAGTCCCTTTTTAATCTCGATTATTTGCTTGGCGAATGCGGGAACTACAAATTCTTCGGTTTGATTTGGTCCGATGTGGTTGAAACTGCGCATAATTACGCAGGGAATGCTTGGATATTCTTTTGCTAATTTTTCTTGCTCAATTCGTGATTCAGCGTAAGGGCTATCTGATTTTAGCGGCTCTGTTTCGTCGATTGGGGATTTTGTGGGTTTGCCATAAACATGTGAAGAGCTGATAATTATGATTTTGGGCGGAGGATTTAGAGCTGATGCCGCTTCAAAAAGATTTCGGGTTCCTTCAACGTTGATTTTCATAGTTAATTCCGGCTGTTTAAAGCTTTGTGCGGGTGAGCTTAGCCCTGCCAAATGAAAAATGACATTCGGTTTGGTTTTATTTATTATTTCGGTGAGTTTTTTTTTATCCAGTATATCGAGACAAAAGGTTTTTTGTTCGTCGCAGCTTGTTCTATCGGCTCCGTAGACCTCAATATTTTTTTCTTCAAGATATTTTTGCAGATAAGGCCCTACAAATCCGTTGATTCCTGTTATGAAGGCTTTTTTAATCATGTAAAAAAATGTGTCTTAAATATTTTCTCAAAAAAATTGTCTATGTTTTTGTAGAACTGGTCGTAAGAAAAGTAATTGCTTTTCTTGATATTATCAATGATAAAATCGTATTTATTTTTATTTTTTGAGATGATTGTTGTTTTGTTTTGTAGTTCTTTGATTGAATTGATTAGAAAGCCATTTACATTATTTTTGATGATTTCTTTTTGGCCGCCGCAGTTTACACTGATTGGTACGCAAAAATTTTGCATGGCCTCTGCTGTTGTCATGCCGAAGTGCTCCATTTGATGGGGGCGATTTTCGTTTAGTCCGCACAAATGCCAGAATATTTTAGCTTTTTGATATAGCTCTTTGATTTCTTGTTGTGAAATGTTGGTTTTGATTTCTATTGGAGCGTCGGTTTTTTTTGCTTCGTTTTTAAGTTTTTCCAAATATGGATTGGGGTCACATGATCCTCCTGCCAAAACTAATTTCCAATTTTTAAATATTTCATGATTTTTTTTATGTAAATCACTGAAGGCTTCAATCATTTTATGTTGCTGTTTGCTGCCGCCTTCCTCAAATCTGGAAACAGATAAAATTATATTATTTTTAGATTTTTTCTTGGTGCGCATATTAACGCCCGGATAAATACGGGTGCTTTGGCTAATCGACCACTTATTTTTAAGCCATTTTTTGCCGAAATTTGAGTTAACGATAAAGTAGTCGTAATTGTCGATTTTAAAATCGCGATTTCTTTCTTGATCGGGAAAGTGGCAGATAAAAATCGAAATAGCTGAAAGTGGCTTTATATACGGGTGCATGTTGGCATTGATAAAAATGTCGTAATTGGCGGATTCTTTTTCGATATCGATGAAGGTTTTTTTATCTTTTTTAAGGATTGGATAAACGTAAGGGGCGTTTTCGTATTCTTTAATTGGAATGATTTTTAGTTTACACTTGCTTAAATCGATGTCGTACCAATTTTTTATGGTTTTGAAATCTATTTTTTTATGAGCGTAAAAGGTGATATCGCATTTGTTTTGGAGGCGACTGGCGATCATTGCCGCATATTTTTGACCACCACCCGCAAAGTGAAAGGCGTGGTCGTAAATGGCGATTTTAATCTTTTTTTTAGATAAAACGTGTTTGAGTTGTTTTATTTTTTTAAGCGTTTTAAAGCTGCCCTCTTTTTTTTTGTAGAGGTCAAGGATTTTGATGATTTTTTGATCAATGTCTGGAATTTGCATTAAGCTCTCATTTTTAGATAGTTTGGCCTGGTTTTTAATATTTTTTTAATCTTTTTCCCCGGGGATTTTTGTGTTTTTTTCGGTGGATGATATTTGGATGTTATCTTGATTTAGAGTGGATCTAAGATCAAGAATGTCTTTCCTTAGTGATTTTAAGTAATTGAGGGTTTGGATATTGTAGAGTTCTTGTGTTGTTAATACTTCTTTTATGTGTTCGTCCACTTCTTTGTAGAACTTTTTGCGGATGAAATCTAAAATTCGGCCTACTATTTTGCGTGGAGATTTATGATTGATCAGTTTTTGGCTTAATTCACTGTTTTTTTCTAGAATTTGTTCGATTCTTTCAATAGGGGGGAGGTTTTCGATTTTTTCACTTTTATTAGAATCTGAGTGAATGCCTACGACTTTTTTTTCTAATTCTTTTTCCAGTTTTTCCAGATATTGAGCCAATTTGTGGGCATTTGAACTCTGCATTGTTTAGGGTTTTTTAGGAGTAATAATAGAGGTAATGATTGTATGTTATTTAAGCAATTTTTTTGGTATTTGTAAAGCAGAATTGAGGTGATGTTTGATATGGGAGTAAGTAATGGGACAATTCGTTGGTTTGTCGCATTGAAAGGATGGTAGGATTGATCCTAATTCTAATTGAGGAAATGAATTTTTCTGGTGGGTCGACCGGTGGTGAAGATGAACTATTTTAGTGTGCTTATTATTGCAGTAAAGTAGTTTTCTTGCTTTTTACCTTCAATATCTATTATATTTCGTCTGAATAAAATAAATTTTTTAACATAATATGAATATGGATAAACCAATTTTTGCGCCGGCTTCTGAGGCGAGTGTTACTAGGGCGATGATTAGTCGTCATTGGAAGAAGTTTGATGAGTATATTGAGAGTGATGTGATTGTGGTGGGGGCAGGGCCTGCGGGGCTTGTTGCTGCTTATGAGCTTGCTAAGAATGGTGTTAAGGTGATGCTTCTTGAGCGAAATAATTATTTGGGTGGCGGAATGTATCTTGGTGGATATGGTGTGCCTGATATGGTTGTGCGCAAACCCGGTAATTTTATTTTGGATGAATTAAATATTAAATATGAGGAGACTGAAGAGGGTCTTTGCGTTGTGAATGCGCCTTTGGTTGCGGGAAAATTGATTGCTGCAGCTTGTGAGGCTGGGGCTTTTGTTGTGAATTTAACTTTATGTGAAGATGTTGTTATCAATGATGATAATGAAGTTGGTGGAGTTGTAATCAACTGGGCGCCTGTTAAGTCTTTGCCTAGAGAAATTACTTGTGTGGATCCTGTTGCTATGGAATCCAAAGTTGTGATTGGTACTACCGGTCATGATGAGGCGAGTATTGCGGCCAGACTTGCGAAAGCCGGTTTGATTGCTCCAATGAAAGGCATGGGAATGATGAATATTCGTGCTTCGGAGGATGAAGTTGTTAAAAATACTGTTGAAGTTTATCCGGGCGTTATTTTGGCCGGTATGGAAGCTGCGGCTTATTTTGGACTTCATCGTATGGGGCCGACCTTTGGTGCTATGTTCCTCTCAGGAAAACGTGCTGCTGATGTTGCTATGACTAAGCTTGGAGTTAAGAAAGCTTCTGAGTCAACAGAAATCGAGCAACTGGAGGAATTGGCAGTGATGACTGCTTAATAATCGACGTGGATAACCTCCTACAAGATGAATTTACAAAATTCAAATATTTTGCTTACTGGTGGTAATGGATTTTTGGGTGGTTTTGTGCGGGAGAAATTGATTGAAAGGGGGGTGCGTGAGGGAAAAATTATTATTCCGAGGTCGAAGGAGAATGATTTGAGGGATATTGAAGTGGTGAGGAAGATTTTGAAAGGCGTGGATATTGTGATTCATCTTGCGGGGAATGTGGGGGGGATTGGCTATAATATGAAATATCCAGGGAGTCTTTTTTATGACAATTTGATGATGGGGACTCAGCTTATTCATGAGTCATATTGGGCGGGAGTGAAAAAATTTTTGGGGATTTGTACGGTTTGCTCTTATCCTAAATATACTTCGATTCCTTTTAAGGAGGGGAATTTATGGGATGGTTACCCTGAGGAAACGAATGCTCCTTACGGTTTGGCGAAAAAATCCATGATTGTGCAGGGAATGGCTTATCGCAAGCAATATGATTTTAATTCGATTTTTTTGCTGCCGGTTAATTTATATGGCCCGCGGGATAATTTTGATCCTGAAAGGTCGCATGTGATTCCGGCAATTATTAAAAAATGTTTTGATGCAATTGAGAATAATGATGATTATATAAGGGTTTGGGGTGATGGAAGTGTGAGTCGGGAATTTTTGTATGTAGAGGATTGTGCTGAGGCGATTATTAAGTCTTTGGAGCGGTATGATAAAAGTGAGCCTGTGAATATCGGTTCGGGGATGGAGATTAAAATTAAGGAGTTGGTTCGGATTATTGCTAAGTTTACGGGTTTTAATGGAGAGATTATTTGGGATACCGGTAAGCCAAACGGGCAGCCGCGCAGATGTATGGATGTGACGAGGGCTGAGAGCGAATTTGGGTTTAAGGCTAGAACGAATTTTGAGGATGGGCTGAAGCGGACAATTGATTGGTATAGGGAAAAACAGAATAGTGAGATGGTTAGAGAAAAAGCTGGTATTAAGTTGAAGGATGATTGTATTTTGAAGTCGACTGCTTGGCGGGGTTGATGGGGGGATAAGGGGAGGAGCAGGATGCAATCCTGCTCCAACTTTTGAAAGGTGAAGATTCTATAATTAAGTCTACCGTAGGTTAGGGAGTTAGTTAAATATTTATTTTCCCACCTGCCTCCTAATATATTTATCAGCGATTTTATCTCTGAACCATTTGCCGATTCGTGGATATCTGCCGCTTATTAGCTGAGCCCAGGTATCGGCTGTGTAAATTCTGTAGCTTGGGGGGTATTTTTGTGAGCTGTATTTGCGGATTAGTTTTCTGATTTCCGTTAAGCGTTTTTTGCCACCGGAGAGGGTTTTTGTGTTGCTGTATTCTCGGTTGTTGGCAATGTGTGTTTTGTTGTATTTTAGTTTGAATTTTTGGGCTGCACGGATCCAGAAATCCCAGTCCATTACGAAATGCAGGTTTTCGTTTAAGTATCCTATGTGCTCAAATAATTCGCGGCGCCAGAATGTTGTGGGTTGCATGATGAAGTCCCAGGTGTTTATTAGCCTGA
>JAHJTR010000014.1 GCA_018829865.1 Patescibacteria group bacterium
AGGCCCCACTCGCCAAGTGGTAATTTGCCGAGAACTAACCAAAATCTACGAAGAAGCCTTGAGATTAACCCTGTCTGAAGCCCTCGAACATTTTCAAAAAACAAAACCCAAAGGCGAATTCGTAATTTGTTTGGCGGGGGTGTAAGACAATCTATAACATCTTAGCTGGAGTTGGAGCAGGATTTTAAAAGCTGGAGCGGAGTTGCACTTTAAAAGTTGGAGCGGAGTTGCACTCCGCTTCAAAACGTTAAAACTTAAGTTGTATAACAGGGCTAAAGTTGGAGCAGGATTGCATCCCAAAGTTGGAGCAGGATTGCATCCCAAAGTTGGAGCAGGATTGCATCCTGCTCCATAAATACCCCCCAAAGTCAGCTCTCTCCACAAAAAAACCCCCATCACAATCCTCAAATCTAAACCCGCTACTTCCCCCGAATATCAAAAACCCCATCCCACCCATCAACCGGAGCATTCTTCGCAGCACTCATAATCCTGCATCTCTCAGCGAATATCTTACTCGGCCAGTCATAAGGCGCAGTTTTAACTATTCCCTCAAAAACCTTCAAAGCTTCAACAAAATTACGCGCCCGATAAAGCGCAAGCCCTTGAGCATAATACTGCATAATTTTAAGCTGAGCAGGGGACACCTTGCCCTTAGCGCCAACAAGCTCATAAATCCTCACATTCTGATCCTTGCCTTTAACACGCACTAAATCGAGCTCTCTGAACTCAAAATTTGTTCCAGCCATACGATATGTAGTTTCATCCACAATAATATGAGTACCATAAACTTTATTGGTACCCTCAAGCCGAGAACCCAAGTTAACGGTATCTCCCATAGCCGTATAATCAAAACGCTCACGCGACCCCATATTACCCACAATCGCCTCACCCGTCGAAATACCAACCCTAAAATCAAGCAGCGGTTTCGCCTCAACTCGCCATTTTTCATGCAAATCATGCAAAGCCCTGCGGCAATTAAGCGCCGAAGCACAGGCATTAATCGCATGATTCTTATCCTCCAAAGGAGCGCCAAAGAAAGCCATAATCGCGTCGCCCTCAAATTTATCCAAAGTACCTTTCAGATTCATTATTGTGCTAGCCATTGTGTCCATATATTCATTGATTAGAGCCACAAGAGCCTCAGGTTTAAGCCCTTCACTCAAATGAGTGAAATTCACAATATCACTAAAGAACACACTCAAAATCCGCTTCTGCCCGCCAAGTGCCAGCATGTCCGGATTCTTCATCACTTCTTTAACCACATCTTTACTAACATAATGGCTAAAAGCACCTTTCAAAGCAAATTTCTCACGCAGCTCGGCAAAATATCTATAAATAATAATCGTAATATAGGTAGTAAGAAGAGTTAAATACGGCTGCACCATATTCAAAATCGCTCCTTGCGAGTAAAAAAAATGTGCAGTCAGAGTATAAAGAATACCAAAAGCCAGAATAACAGCGATGCCAAGCCAAATATTCGTATATACCAGCACCAAAGCAGCCACCACAGCCACAGCCACATTAGTCACAATTTTGCTCAAATCCCCCTGATTCCGCAAATAATTCTCATTCAAGATAGTCTGAATAATATTGGCATGAATCTCAACCCCGGGCATCGGCACCCCGCCGCTTACAGGAGTATATTGCTCATCATGCAAATCACTGGCCGTCACCCCAAAAAGCACGATTTTATCTTTAAAAACCGAAGTATCAAATGAGTTATTAATCAAATCAATATAAGAAATCATCTTAAAACTATAAGGTTGATCAAAATAATTGATCATCATCTTCCCATTCTCAAGAGGAATGGCGATTTCTTTGCCTCCAAGAGTAGTTTTATAAAACTGAGTCCCAACAACAGGATCTCCATTGGAGTCGACCGTTACCCCTGAATCACCACTATCGGCAACCACACCCGTAACATCCTTTCCATCGCTACTCAAAATTCTGCCCTGCACATTATCAGCTTCCGCGCCAAAGTAAGCCCTAAGCACTTTCAAAGAAAAATGCTCATACAGCTTATTGTTATTATTATTCAGAAAGGTTAGGGGAGTCCTGCGTACAACATTGTCTTCATCGGCCCGTGCATTAGCAATCCCACCCCGAGTTCTATCCGGGTCGAATATCATAAAAGGAAAAACACTGTAAGAATAAGACCAAAGCCCATTATTTTCTATATTCTCAATAAAGATTTCAGCCGCCGGCACAACATTTCCAGCTTTTTCAATAGTGTCAGCAAGTTTTTCATCCGCAGGATAAGTATATTCATAATCCTCGATAAATTTCTCTACATATTTATTACCCTCACCCAAGTTTTTCATATTATCAATCAACTCGTTAATAGTCCCTCTTTTAACATAGTTTTCGCGGTCACTGAACAAAATATCTATTCCAATAACTTTCGGCTTCCCAAGATTAATTTTCTCAATCGCTTCGGCATAATCAGCCCTAGAGTATTCAAGCAACCGCTTACGTTCATACGGATTCAACACAAAAGACTTCTTATCAATCGCCACAATCACAATTTCATCACTCGGCTGATTTTTGGTATACAAACTATCAGCAATTTTAAGATGCCAATTATTAATTATTTTTGAGGAGGAGATTACAGTCGTAAGCGCAGCAACCGCTAAGCCTACAAAAAATGCAATGAGGATTTTATTTTTAAATATTTTCATAAGTATTATTACAGTTTGCACTAGATCATTCCGATGAACAAACAAATTACCCAAAAAATGAAGTCCAAACGCTAAATTCGTCCCATTATTATACCATTTTTAAGCGCTTTTTAAAACCTTGGGGCTCTTTTTTGTGAAAATCTTGCACCAGTAATCAGTTTAAGATTTAATTCAATTATAACCAATAGCAAAAAAAGCCATGTTAACATCAAAGTCAACAATCTCCTTCACTAAGAATAACTGGAAAAGAATTAAGAACGCCAAAAATAAAAGCAAAGTCATCAATAAAGCATTATCATTCTATTTTGATTCCAAAGCCCACTTAAAACAGAAGGAGGAAGATTTTATTCTAGAAGAACATAAGAATTACAAAAAAAACGGAGAGATCTATAGTCACGATCAAGTTTTCTCCAAATAAAAATTAGCAAAAAAAGAACCTCAGAGTTCCCAACGCAACCGATTAAGGTCACACTCTGAGGTTCACCTCCCCTTTTTATGGGAGAGGACGGAGTCGGACGCGCATCCTCCAGAGGCGCCGACTCACTATAATACAGGCTAGTGCCAGGAGAAGCACTAGCCCTTTACGGGAGGGGATGGGTGCCCCTCCCCCCTGGATCAAAATGGAGCAACCCAAGCCGCGGGGCGGCTCAGGCTCCACCTCCTCTTCTTCAAGTTGCCATACTAGCTTCCCCGTAGGGAAGCTTTGTTGTATGAAGAAGAGGTGGCCGTCGGGTGTATACCCGGCGTGTTCATCCTTGCGGAGAACACGCCGGGGAGCAAAATCAGTGGCGTGTATTTCAACGCCACCGACATAATCAACAACTGATGACCCATCAACAGTTGTCAAGAGCTCTACCTTCCCCTTTGAGAAAGCTCTCAGGGCAAGGTCCGACGTCCCCATCTCAATCTCTACTGCCACCACAGGGAAAACAAAAAGCCTTCCCTTTTCCAGCCTAAACCTCAAGTCCGATATTTTCGAGACTTTCGCCCCGATATCCAACTTGAGGCCGATCTCCTTGCGGAGAATCGCACAGCCGCTAGGGGGGGCTGTGTACTGGCGGTACCCTTCGGGGCTAACCCCGAGGATACAGGTGGCCGCAGCTCCTGCGGGTGTAAAAACAACTACAACCTGCAGAATAAACTGCAGGTACAAAACCGCCTTCTTCATAGATTTCTCCTTTCTAAAGGCGGCGTTGTCCCACTTGAACTAGAGCATGAACTTAAACTTGAACATGAACAAGAGCATCAACGTGTATTGAGCTCACAATATTCACTTCAACTTCAATATCAATTCCTACTTGGAACACCCACAGTGACTCAGTGTAGAATCACACCGAGCCCCTGCGAAAGCTCTCTTAATAAACTAAATTATCAGGCTGGGAACCAATAAAATAGCAAAGAGAACTTCGCAAAGCTCGGTGTAAAAGGTAAAACATGTTCGCCTCAATTCTCCAGAAATATAAAAAAAATAGCGACAAACATTAGTAAACAAAATTTTTAAAGATCAGAGATTAGTCAGTGCACTTATTCTATAGTTATCTAGTTTAAGTGTTTAGAAGAGACACATATATTAAATGACTCTTTAAAGTGTAAATTCTTACTATTTTAGGTTAAACAGTGTAAGTATTGACATAATCTAACTATGACACAGAATTATACTTAAAGTTTCAAAAAAATCAATAGAATTTCATAAACAGTCAAGTTTTTCTTGACATTTACCATTGACTCCTATATAAATAGGTCTAATCTATAACTACGAATAAAAATAATATATATGAGTACAGAAGGAGAACCAATTCAAAATCCAACAGAAGTCTTACCTCAAGACCATAGTGTTGCACCTGATAAATTACCAGGTCAAACTGCTGTAGATGGACAAATAAAGCAAAAAAGAGGACTTTTTGGTAAGTTTTTAAAAGCAGTAGGAATATCAACTCTTATAGTTGGTACTGCATGTGCTGGAATAGAACAAGGAACACCTCAAAATATACAGGGCACTAAACCTGATAACAGAAAAGAGGCACCGATAAAGAGTGATAGATTTCCAGATATTTCATTTAGCTGTGGAACCAATCTAGAAGAGGGAACGAATGAAATTAAGGGTGTAATATTCATTGACTATCTTAGAATTCAAAAAATACCGGAAACCCTTCAGGTTACAACTACACCAGTCGACGAAAAAGGCACTTCCATCGGCGAAACATCAAAGAAGATAATCGCTGTTAAAGGTCAGAAGTTCTTGAGTGTTCCCATAAGAATATCATTTGATACTCCATTTATTTCAGTCACTGTTGTCGACCCCGAGAGTGGCGAAAGTAAAAAAATCATCATTCCTATCATCAAGGAAGCTTTAAAGAAACAAGAGCATAGAGCCAGTATCACGCCATAGTTTTACTAAAAAGTATCTGGTAATCATCATCGATAAAGAAGGTCATTCCCTAGAAATGTTGAGTATGTAAAAGTGTTTATTGCTGACGACAAAGGAAGAAAACAAGAAACACCTGCTCAATTTGTTGGTGATATGGATACTGATTGGAGAACAAAAAGACCTGAAGCTGAATAAACAAATATGACTAACCCCGAAACAAGACACTTTCCATTTATTCGTTCGAAGGGTTATTTACAATATTGACCATAAATATATGACAGCGGAAAAAGAACACAACCTGAGTCAGAAAGATTATAATGAACAATTACCTCAAGGTTCTGAGGTTCAGCGTTTACCCGATAATGGTGTATATGATGTCAGAAAAACATTTAGGAGTAAATTAGCACGAGCGCTAGCAGCTGCTATAGTAGCCTTAAACCTCAGCTCTTGTGTGAAAATTATAGATCATTCCCCGCCCATAGATGATCCTGGTAAGAAGGAAAACCCAGATTCAAAGAAGAAAAGATTTATCATGGTTGCCATAAGTCCGGATACTGATATTCATCCAGAGGCAACAAAAAGGGATTTTAAAATATTTCTTAATTGTATCAGTGGGATAAAAAAGCCCAAAGATATTACTGTAACAATTAATACCACCGATAAGCATGGGAATACATTAGGTGAATCTGTAAGCCGCAAAGTTAATGTTGAAGATAAAGATTATTACGAAATAAATGCCTCATTTCTCAAGGATATTAAGTATCTAAATGTTATTATTGTTGATAATTATGGCAGAAGACAAGAAACCTTAATAGGGCCACTTATATATGAGATGGATTATGAGTGGTCAACGTGGCCGGAACGCCCAACAAGAGATTAAAAGGAATCCCATATTTCAATTCTCTCGGATTTATGATAAAAATTAATATAGAAACAAAAAATAGTTTCTCTATTTTCTTCTAGGAGAAATTTAGCGCCACACAAACAAACCGGCAGTTAATCAAGTTACCGGCGCCAATTTCCTCCCCAAAAACAAAAAATGAATAAACGCGGATTCACACTAATAGAAATACTCATAGTAATCACCCTGATTGCGCTTCTTTCTACTATCGCCGTCATAAATTATGAAAAAACCCGTCGAAATATAGAATTCACCAATGTTTTCCTTAATATAAGCGAAAACCTGCGCCTAGTACGCAGTAACGCCATTACAAGCCGAACATTAGCCGATAAGGTCCCTTTTGCCTATGATGTGCAGTTTCGTACCAGCACTGCAGGAGTCGAAACAACCATTTTCGCCGATTCAGATGTAAGTGGCAGCCAACAATTTGTTTATGACACATCGAAAGGGGACACCAAAGTCCGAGACTACAATCTCCCTCCCGATTACACCGCCTCAATTGAAGTTAAGAAATCGCTCAATTCAGAGAAGAGCATTCAACTAAACAAGGTAAATATCGGATTCATGCCACCTTTCGGCGATGTCTACATTAGTGATGATAATGCGGATGATAATAAGGATACTCCTCCCGAACAATACAGCAAAATTCAGATCAAAATCACCCTAAACGAGGTTAATCTAAGCCGATATATCTGCCTCAACACGATTGGCAGCGTAATCGAAGAATCCGTTTTCGAATGTATCACCACAACGCTTTAGCATTTTTAGCATTTTGAATGAATAATTTTAAGAAATATTTAGAAAGATTAAAATCCCCCCGCGCCGAATCACTAATAGAGGTTATAGTGGCCTCTTTAGTTTTAATTATCACCTCAACGGCAGCAGTAACTATGCTCACCACAGCCTCCGACAGCAACAACCTAAATCGAGATCGCATGAGAGCAATGAACCTGGCTAGAGAGGGGATAGAGGCGGTACATAATATAAAGGACACAAATATGCTGCGAAGTGGCGCTTATGGTGAGTCCTGCTGGAATTTTCTCGAATATACAGGCAACACAAACTGCGACGATACAACTACCAAAACTGACACTACCTTCATCAAAGGGGGTAAATACATTTTAGACCGCCAATTAGATACTTATAAGTGGTATTTAAAATCAAAATCATCAACCGATAATTTCAGTTCTGAATATAAAGTAGCACAGGTATTAACCACCGATCCCACCGATTTTTATAGGGTTATAGATATTCAATATATGGACAGTAATTTATCTGCAACCGGGATTACTTATAAGGATGGCACGGTTATGTACGTTAAAAGCACCGTTTTCTGGAAGTACAAAAGCCAAGATCACAGCACCACCGCCTCAACGTATTTAACAAGGAGTTAAAAGAATAATCCGCATGGCTTTTTAACCTTAGATTAACAGTTGGAGCAGGATTGCATCCTTCTTTAACAAGTTGGAGCAGGGCTACAGCCCTGGTCCATTA
This sequence comes from Patescibacteria group bacterium, assembly GCA_018829865.1. GTDB lineage: Bacteria > Patescibacteriota > Gracilibacteria > UBA1369 > JAHJTR01 > JAHJTR01. The sequence goes on from JAHJTR010000014.1 coordinate 7,442, forward strand.
TATTAACCAACCTCCCGTTGGAGCAGAGTGCAACTCTGCTCCCCTCCACTATATTAACCAACCTCTTTGTCTTTATTCCTCTTCCTGCTAATCGCCCCACCTCCTGTGGCTAATAAAAACAATAGGAACACAAGCTCTTTTTTTGGGTCTTTAGATTTACCACCCATTGTATTACATCCGCCACATCC
>JAHJTR010000121.1 GCA_018829865.1 Patescibacteria group bacterium
ATGTTAATGCTTATCGGTAGTTTGCTCGATAATAACCTAATCTTCGGAGCAGGCATAGAAGAGCGCCTTTTGACGATTTGGGTCCAGTTTCGCGATTTCACAAACATCGCTTTTGTGGTTGTGCTACTCATTGCCGCTCTCGCGAACATTTTTAAAATGGGAGAAGGGGAAAGCAAATGGTCGCTTAAAGCGGTTCTTCCAAAATTCGTACTCGGGCTGATTTTGATAAATTTTTCATTTATGGGCGCAAAGGTTATTTTGGATGTGAGTAATGTTGTTACCACCGCGGTTTTTGCCCTACCGGATGCCGTAAAACAAGAGGATTCTCAGCTTAGGTACAAAAAGAATGCCAAACAAATTTGTGCTGAAATAAAGCAAAATGGCAAAACCCCTCTTTACTCAAGTCAAAGAGATCAATGGCTTGCGCGCTTCTGTAACCCCGATACACGTGGTCAGGCAATCGTAATGGAAAGTATGCTCAGTAATTTTAATACCCGTAACGCCGCATTCGCCCTAGCTATAAACATGGGCAAGATGCATATGACCGAGATAAAAAAACCGACAGCCGCATTTATCAAGGATTTCCTCTTAAATACGCTGTTTTCGCTGGTAATGTTTATTGTTTATGCATCCACATTTATAGCTCTCGCAGTTGTGCTGGTAGGGCGTCTGGTGATTTTATGGCTTGCCGTTACGCTGTCACCGCTACTGGTAGCTGGGTTTATTTTGAAAGATTTATTGGGAGGAGCCGAGGGCAAAGGCGACGAGATCAAGAATAAAGTTGTAGCCAGCATTCAAGCCCCGATAATTATTGGTTTATTCATGAGTATCGGCTACATAATGGTCGACACCTTCTATGCAAGGGATGATTACTATTTTGATCTCCCATTAGCAGGAACAGGAGCGCAAGTAGCCGGCATGGATGATTTAAGGCAAATGTTGATAGCAATTATTACAATAGCAATTGTTTGGGAAGGAGTAACAATCGCCACCCAAGGAGCACTCTTTGGTGACACATTTAATTCAATGGTGCGTGATAGATTGAAGTCGGCAGGACAATGGCTGGCAACCGCGCCATTCAAATACATTCCTATGATACCTGTACCAACAGCCGGTGGTAAAAAGAATATTTCATTAAGCGGTCTTATGACCTTGCCGGGGATTTTAAGAAATAAAATTGAAAATAGTTCTGCAAGGAACACTGAAGCGATTCTGGGAATTGGCCCTGTCGGTAAATTCCTCAAAGAGCTTGAGAGAGTCAAAAATTCAGGAGATAACAAACAGATTGCCGGTAAACTGAAAGAAGCACTAACCACACCTGGCCTAATAGCCAATAAAAGTGTCAGGGAAGCTGTGATTAGAATAGCCCGTGAAACACGTGGGATAAATGATCCAAAAATACTCAGTCAACTCGAACTCATAAAAAATTCAGAAAGTGAAACTGTCAGAAAGAATCAAATAAATACGCTTATGAATTCATCTCAATGGAAAAGGGCGATGAAAAATCTTGGGGTTAGTGCTCCTGCGGCGGCGGGAACGACTACTATCGCTAGTACCTCATTAAGTATCACTGACAAATCTAAGATTAAGGCACAGTTCGGAAAAAGCAATTGGACTGACATAAATAATGTAAAGCAGAGGGGATTTCTTGTCGATATTTATGGTGCTAGGCCGCCAGATAATAACCCAGCCAATGTACAGAAAGTAGATAATGCCTCACATTGGGGCAAACTAAGAAAATAATCCCCCTTGACAACCCCCTTTACAAAACCAAAAAATCATTGTACAACTAAATATGATATAATAAACAAAATTTAATAATAACAATATGAGCTGGCCTCATCTCCTCCTAAAACTCATCAACAATTCCAAAAAAAACTCTTTCAAAGAAAGAAATCTTGTATTTATGGCTGATGTTGATCCGGAAGCACCTGCAGTACCCGGAGCTCCTACCCCCGAAGCCGAGGAACCCAATACGGAAGACGCCGAATCAGGCCCTCTTTTCCCTGAAGACGAATCAGGCTTATATGATTTAACCGATTGGGAAAGCAAAGATGTAGATGATTTGTGGAGCTTTTTAAGAGCCACAAACTACCGAGATCTTATAAAAATTAACGCATCGATCAAGAAATATAAAGATAGCGATGAAACCCCGAATGTATCACAAGCAACCTCTCTGTCAAAAATAGAAAGGCAGAATTATAGAAGCGTTGAACCGGGTCGTTATCACACCTATGATAGAGATCTTGATGCGGTTATAAAGGGGAGAAAAAGTATAAATGAAATACAAACCACTCAGGGGCCCGAGCCGGCAGTCTTAAGACCCGAAAGCGAAGAATTCCGTAAAGGTCTTGCCGAAGGCAGAATCCAAGTGCGCAGATTCCTAAAAAACTCCAACTTGCTAATGGATCCCGAGCACGCCGAAAAGGCACCTGAAGATATTTTTACCGATTGGGAAGTAGCAATTCTTGAATTGGATGAAATTGATGAAGAAATTGGCATTCTTTTAAAAGGCAGAAAATTATACGTAGGTGATGACGAAAAAGAAAAAGAGCTAGACAGTAAAGCCGATTTTATCCGTGCGCTACAAGTCGATTTGGATGAAGATATTGCGGCTTACGAAAAACATCCTTCAAGTGATTCAACAACAGATCTAAGGCTTAGAACCGAATTTAAGGCTCGTCAAAAAAGAATTGACCGATTTTTAAGAGAAAAAGAGCACGATATGCTGAATCTCATCAATATTTATATTGAAAAATTAGAGAAGCAAAGACAGCAATTTAAACTAAAAGTACTTGAAAAAATGTTTGCCGAATTCAACCCAAGAGTGCAAAGATTACTTGAAGAATGGGGAGATATAGACGCAATTCCCGAAGAATACAGACATAATCAGCCAAAAAGCATCGAGCTTTTGCAAAATATGAAAAAGTTCTTAGGTGATTTTATGCCAGTAGCCTTGGAAGAAAATGATTCAATTCGGCACGCAAATTTACTGGAAAAGCATCAAATTAATGATTTCCTCGACGAAGATTTAAAAGCCATGCGAGCTTTTGATATGCGGCTCGATAATTGCGAAATGCGCTCAAATGCCAAGGCTGATGAGTTATCCGAAGAAAACAAGAAAGAAAAAATACCTTCAAATGAGCAGCTGATTTCTCAGTACACAGCCTGGCAACAAAAATATATCGAGACACATAGTGCAGTCGAAAAAATTAATAATCATCAATCACCGGTTTTAAAACAACTAAATGACATAAAGGCGAGTCTATTGGCAATGCCTCTAAGTGATTTTACGGGAGAAACTGAAGAAGAGAGGCAGAACGATAAAAAAGAGCGACTGGATATGATGGAAACAAATATTACAAATGTTTCGGGAAATGCAATGGATGCAGGCGAATTGGACACTCAATATAATCAGACTGATAAAGAATTAGGTAAATGGAAGGCTGATATTACTTCTTTTGATCCCAATAAAATAACGGATGAACAGAAACGAAAAACCGAGATGATTGCTAATCAGGCAAAACGTAGATCTTTCCAAGAAGCCATAGTACAAAGCAATAAATATTTTGACTCAATTATATCTTTTGCAACCGATATAGATGTTTTAAGTAAATCTGTTGGACATTATTTGACTAGAAAAGATGAAGTTGATGCCCAAAAAGCTGAAGCTGAAAGTATTGATATCAGCGTAAGATGGCTTGCCGGTAATGATGTAATGACAATTTGGACAAAGTTTAGAGAATGGTCGGATCGTAGGTGGCAGCGAGCAAGTGATGATCGTGTTGGTGAAGTAGGGAGTAAATTACTCGATATCCCCGGATTGTCAATTACTAAGAACCTTGCGAACGAATTCGATAAAATTAAAGAATCCGCGGAGCAGGCTGAAGTACAGCAATACAAGGATGCATATGCAAATAAAGATAACTGGCAAATTCAGGAAGTGATGGAAAATACCAAGAATCAGGATGAATTTAAAGCTACATTATATCTTTTGTCTGAAGGTGGTCGTCTTCGATTTGACAATGATAAGCTTTGGAAACAGTTCGAGTTTTTTCAAGATACAATCACTTTCGTTGATGATTACAGTAATTATTATGCAATCGAAACGCTTAAATCTCAGCCAACCGTTTTGCATGATAAATTACACAAAGCAATCGGTTATATTTGGGATTTTGATACTTATTATACTTTCAAAAATGCTCAGGATAGCGCCTATGAAAGCAAGAAAGAAGAATGGAAAAAACGTTGTGATCAGATTGCGGAAGTTGAAGGCGGAGGTTTGAGTATGCGCGCCAAAGAATTATTGGGTGAATATAAAAGAGATAAAAGAAACGGTCTTGTGCCAAAAGTTAATCCGCATGAGTACGAGGCGATTATCGAGTATTGTATTGAATACGGTAAAATGGGTGGAGAAGAAAAGATTTATTATTTATTACAGGGCTTGGATTGTGGATTATTGGAGTATCCTGATCGAATG
>JAHJTR010000122.1 GCA_018829865.1 Patescibacteria group bacterium
AGCCATACTTTTGCGCAACAGATTTTTCTTGTTCAATATTACGCGCTTTGCCAAGATAATCCATAAGCATATCAATGTCCGCGTTTTTCAATGCACCTAAAATATCATCATTAGAATATTGCTGGCTCTCTGAACGCTCAATTTTAATGCCTAAAACCTCTGGCGCTTTATTTGATAAAGGACTTGGAGCATTAAAAAATGGGGTCAGAATAACAGCAGAAGAAGCAACTCTAATTATTTCTGATTTATAATCCTCAAAATTTCCTGCCCTGTCTTTTGATCTGTAAAGAACAGTTGTCTCGCCTATTGTTTTAATTATAACTGAATTAGAATAATTACTCCATGTTTGCGCATTGTCCAAACTATATTCTGTTTTTAATATACCTGAATTGTCGTCAGTCGCAGACAATGTAAACACAGCAGATGATGTGCCACCTGTTGTGCTGATTGTAGTTATTGGCTTTGTTGTGTCTGCTGATTGCTCGCTATTCAAAACAGACGCGACAGCAACTGTTTCAAAACTGCCAGACCCAGATTCATCAACTTGCAAAACAGTTGATGACACGTTTTCAGATAAAGTAATTGTTGCCTCACTAGATGAATTTACCGGAATATCGCTGTAATACGCGGTTTCTATAACTTCATTATTCTCAACTTTTGACACACGCAAACTAAAAGTTCCTTCATCTGTGCCATCAAGTTCAATACGATATTCTTCTCCAACAGATTCTGGTAAAAATACAAATTTATTTTCTCCGATTTCCTCATACGCAACACCAGATATATTATATTCAATATCTCCGTTCTCTCCCCTGCCCACATGATTGCCTTCTGAATCATAAATATGCAAATTAACCGGACTATGCACAGAAACTAATTTACCAGCAATATAACATTGCGAAGAATCCTGTGTTGCATTATCAGGTAAATTAATTGTTGATTCAGTAATAATTTGCGTGATTAATTCTTTAATCCCATTTGCGCTTGGCATTGTTGAATGTTTTGCATCATTAAAATAATAAACTCTGTTGCTATCCAAAATAAGCGCATTAGAACTGTTTAGTGGGACAGTTTCATCTCCAGCAAGCATATCAAGCGCATATTCTTCATCGCCTCGCTTAATAATTCTTGTTATTGTTGGTTTATTGCATCCATTAATATTATAAATATCCAAGCCAGTTGTATCAAAATTATCCATTAGATCAGAATGAAAATTTTCTGCATCCGCAAGAAGTATTGGACTTAACCCTGAATCAATTAAAAATTGACTAGTATTTTCATAGTCATATATAACTCCTTGCATACTATCATAATAATAATATCCCATTTGATCTAAATAAAAAGAACTTGGCAATAATTCATAAATGGACAACATATATTGACCAATATATTTTACCCTCGCTAAATCAAGGGCAGGAACACCCATACTATCGCCAAATAATAAAGCTTTAGCTGCCTTAGGAGCGCCTAGGTGCGGAGTGCCAACAAAAATAATTTTATTCATCAATGACGACCCATTGTCAAGAATATACTGTTTTGTTAAAAGCCCGCCCATACTGTGCGCCACCATATTTACATTCTCACTATTTGTCTGACTAACAACATTATCAATCCTTTGTTTTAATGTTTGCGCGCTAGTTCTAATATCAAGCCGCCAATCATACGGCGCAACAAAAAGATCAGTATTCTCTTCATATCCTAAATCTTCAAATTCATCTAACAACCCAGTAAAAACATCAGTAAACGGCGCATCTCGTATAATATCCCCTGTGGTTATATTACTTATTGTTGTGCCATCATAATTCATTGCCAAAACATTCATAAAATCATCCCCAGAATCTGTAATCAAATCCCAATAATTTGCCCAAATCTCTTCGTCTCCATTGTATAATTTTGTACCTAAAATCCCCGGCACCAAAATCACTGGCACAAACCGAACTTCAAATCCCAATTCCCCACTCTCTGGCAGACGAACAGCGATTTCGCCGTCAGACGCCTCAAAATGATAAGCATACTCGCCCTTGCCAAATGCATCACTATTAGGCGCAAACTCAAAA
>JAHJTR010000123.1 GCA_018829865.1 Patescibacteria group bacterium
GCTCTAACACGAGCGCACGGCGCGAGTGCGAGCAAACGAACAATCCGGCTTTGCCGGTTGTGAGTGCAGCGAGCTTTACAAAAAGGGGCGCCTCGGTGACATCGAGGAGGTCAGTGGTTCGAATCCACTATTGCCCACCATTCTACGCGCACAAGCGTAGAATGCCCTTCATAGCTCTCTCCGCCGCGATGTTTCGCTTTGGAAAGCACGGTCAGCGACGAAGGGCAAACGTTAGTAATCTATGAATGCTGCAATTGGCTGCGCTACGAATGGCACGGCCATTCTTTAATAAAGCGTAGAATTACCTAATTAGTTTTAGTTCATCATACCGAAAAAGAATTTAACTTTTCTTAATAAAAACTAAACCTTTTCTTAATCTGTCTCTGCAATAATGACTGTACTATTTCCAAATCTAAAAAAATGATAAAAAAACTACTGATCTTTTTTTTGAACTCGTTTTTCCCCCCTCCTGCATTGGGTGCTTAAAAGAAGGTAACTATTTTTGCTCCATTTGCATAAAAAAAAATAATTGTAATGTCCAATGCTGCATAATTTGTAGCAAACCATCAAAAAATGGGACAACTTGCAAAAAATGCTTAGCAAAAACCAATTTAAATTTTCTTCTCTCCCCTTTTCTTTATCTCCCAAAAGGACCACTTGCAAAACTCATAAAAAATTTTAAATACCATTTCCAAACAAGCTTAATAAACGAATTAGACATGCAAATATCAGATTTTATAAAAACACATTACAAAATATTAAAAAACAGTCTATTAGTGCCAATCCCCCTTCATCCAAAAAGACATAAAGAACGAGGCTTCAATCAATCCCAAAAAATCGCCGAACTAATTGCGAGCAAAACAAATTGCCAAGTCGCTCAAATACTCAAACGCGTAAATCACACGCAAAAACAAGCACGATTATCCAAATTCAAACGAACACAAAACATCAACAACTGTTTTACCTTCTCCTCCCAAATCAATTATAAAAAAAACACCACAAAAATAATTATAATAGACGACATATTCTCAACTGGAAGCACTCTTGAGGAAGCAGCCAAAACAATACGAATCGCACTCAAAATCCAACAAAAACCCCATCCCATATACCATTACCAAATTGGAGCATTCACTATCGCCCGAGCACGACTTTCTGCTACAATCCAATAAACTCTAATAAAAATAAATGATCATTGGAATAGACGCATCGCGCTTCAATCTAGAGAAAAAAACCGGTGTTGAAGTATATTCGGATTACATTATTTCCAATATAGCCAAAATCGCCGGTGCACAAAAGAAGCACAAAATAATTTTATATTGCAAAAAAAATCAATCAATACCGACCGAAATTACAGACACAAAAAACATCGAGATCAAGCGTATTAAAGGAAAAAGACTCTGGACACAATTCAGACTCTCAGCCACTCTCTCAAAAAACAAACCCGACGTGCTATTTATACCTTCTCATGTACTACCAATAATTAATGGCAAAAAAAACGTAATAACAATTCATGATGTGGCATTCATGTCTTTCCCCGAGGTCTATTCTCTAAAACAAAGATTTTACCTCAAACTCACAACAAAAAAAGCCTGTAAAAAAGCAAACACCATTATCGTCCCCAGTAAAGCCACAAGTGGCGATTTAATTAAATATTTCAAATGTAATCCCGAAAAAATAAAAATCATTTATCACGGATTAGATGCTTCAACTTTACCGAAAGCAAAAAAATCCGACGATGCAGCGCCTTATATCCTTTTCATTGGTAGATTGGAATCAAAAAAGAATTTAATCAGATTACTTAAAGCATTTAATAATTTCCAAAAAACTCACTCGGATTGGAAACTAATTTTAGCCGGCCCCAAAGGAGTTGGCAGCGACAAAATATATGAATCCATCAAAGATCTTAATCTGGAAAATAAAGTGGAAACACCCGGTTATATTACTGATATAGAAAAATCACAATTATTAACAAACGCCAAAATTTTTGCCTTCCCATCACTCGCAGAAGGCTTCGGATTCCCTATTCTTGAAGCTTTCAATTATAAAATCCCGGTTCTTACATCAAACAGTTCATCCATGAAAGAAATTGGAGGAGAAGGTGCACTATATATCAATCCCCTAGATACAACCGAAATCCAAGAAGGGCTGGAGAAACTTGCAAATAACACCGAACTCGTCAACAAACTCCTACAAAAACAACCGGCCATTCTCAAAAAATATACCTGGCAAGAATCAGCAGAAAAAACCTGGAATGTTTTAACTTCTTAAAATCGAAAAAAGTGAAAAACATCGCAATCGTCCACGATTTTTTAACCAAAGCAGGCGGAGCCGAAAGAGTGCTCAAAGTTTTTGCCGACATTTTTCCAAAAGCACCGATATTCACGCTCATCCATGACGAAAAAAAATTCGAGAAAATAATCCCATCCTCGCGCGTACACGCTTCCTTAATAAAAAAACTACCCAAATTCATTCAAAATAGACCTAAAATATTTCTACCCTTTTTGCCAACCATCACCGAACAATTTGACTTAAGCGCTTTTGATCTGATTATCAGCTCAAGTGGAGCCTTTGCACACGGCGTTATCACTCCCTCAAAATCAAAACACATCTGCTATTGTCACTCACCCATGCGCTACGCCTGGGATTGGAAAGACGAATACCTCGAAGAAAACAATCTAAAAGGTCTAAAAAAACACATCGTCCAAAAAATTCTCCACAAAATCCGTATTTGGGACCAAACAGCAGCCGATCGCGTTGATCTGTATCTTGCAAATTCCCACACCGTTCAAAAAAGAATTAAAAAATATTATCGCCAAAATTCAACAGTTATTTATCCTCCGGTCGATATCAACCGCTTCAAGCCAACTAAGCATCACGAGGATTATTTTCTGATCGTTTCGACCTTAACTCCTTACAAAAAAATCGATTTGGCAATTCGTGTATTTAATAAAATAAAAAGAAAACTCATTATTATAGGAGATGGATCACAAAAAGAATCTCTACAAAAAATCAGCAACGCCAATATAGAATTTTTAGGATTTAAAAATGATTCAGTTGTCACGGAATACATGCAAAATTGCCGAGCCTTAATCTTCCCGGGTGAAGACGATTTCGGCATAACACCTGTGGAAGCAATGGCTTGCGGCAAACCGGTTATAGCATTTGGCAAAGGAGGCGCAACGGAAACAATAATCCAAGGAAAAACAGGAGAATTCTTCATAGATCAAACCGAAACTTCATTCGAACAAGGACTAGGTCGATTTTTTCTCAATGAATCAAACTATAATTATCTGGAAATCGCCAAGCAATCGCAACAATTCAGCGAAGAAAACTTCATTGCAAATATTCAGAAAATCATTAATTAGAGATATTTGATTTAAACATACGACAGAGCTAATATGACTCCACATATTTTAAAAAACAAAAAATGTCACTATATCTCAAATATCGACCTCAAACATTTAAGCACCTTGTAGGACAAGACCATATTTCAACCACACTCATCAACGCTTTAAAAAAAAACAACCTCTCTCACGCATACATCTATTGTGGCCCAAGAGGAACCGGAAAAACAAGTACGGCAAGGCTTATTGCAAAATGCCTAAATTGCGAAAAACCTGATAAAAACAACGAGCCTTGCAACAAATGCAACACCTGCCAAGACTCAAACAAAGGCAGGCTGATCGACTTGATTGAAATCGACGCCGCATCCAATAGAGGAATTGATGAAATAAGAGATCTCAAAGAAAAAATAAAATTCGCACCGACAAGAAGTAACAAAAAAGTTTACATTATCGATGAGGTACACATGCTTACAAAAGAGGCATTCAACGCATTGCTAAAAACACTTGAAGAACCACCCGATCATGCACATTTTATTTTAGCGACAACCGAAATCCACAAAGTACCCGAAACAATAATTTCGCGCTGCCAACGATTTGATTTTAAACGCATTGCTCCCGCACATATTGTACAAAGATTAACTTACATAGCCAAAGAAGAAAAAATCGAAGCAGACGAAGCAGCACTCCAAATAATCGCCAATGTAGCCAACGGAGGATTAAGAGATGCAATCGGCCTCCTAGAACAATTAAGCAGTGAATCAAAAATTACAGAAGTCTATGTAAATAATGCTCTTGGCCTAAGCGACAATACAGCTGGAACAAAACTCTACAACGAATTAATCCGGAAAAATAAACTGGAAGCATTAAACATTATTGAAGGAATCTACAACAACGGCATAGATCTCTACGAATTCACAAAAAATTTCATCCATTTTTTAAGAAGCAAAATGCATGAATTAATAAAATCAAATGAAAA
>JAHJTR010000124.1 GCA_018829865.1 Patescibacteria group bacterium
ACAAAAGGCGTTCCCCGAGACCAAACAGCATGCACAACATAAGCATCTTTGGGATATTATTTGTATTTAATCAATTTCAATATATTCAGTCATCACTTTTCTTCCTTTCTCATATATCTCAATACTCAAAGCCTCTCTAATCACAGGTAAAATTACATCAAAAGTCGCCTTATCTACATCACTCTCATGCTCAAAATCGTCCGGTAAATCCACAAGATTCCCTTCTTCATTAAACCACTCCGGGTCAGGCTCTATAATTCTTTTAAGTGGAAATGTATACGGAGAAATAAACACTATTTGCCCATCAGCATTTCTCATCACCACAAAGTAATCACTGTCATTGACATCTGTTTTGTCAAAATTGAAATATACATCTTCAATAGAGATTGAATTCATACTAAATATCTCCTCATTATAGCGATTAAAATCAATTTTCAACTGCAACACTTGATCTTCAGGAATTTCATTTTGCGGAATAATTAGATTTCCTTCAAAAATCTGCAACTTCTCGGGAGGGTATTTCAAATATAAATCCTGCAAAATCTTCATATTACTCGCATCAACCGCCGATAAAGATGAATTTATTTTAGTATTGGTATATTTTACTAATTCATCTTTGAGTAAATCAATATTATATGGTCCATAAGAGCATGACTTCCATGAAATATATCTCATTATTGAGTTAAATACCGGCCTGTAGGCATCAAATTCACCCAATATACAACCCTCATGACATTGGACTTCCAGAATAAAGTCTTTATCAACATGCATCGTACAATCAACAATATCATCCATCTTACAGCCATCTCCCAAATATCCTTTATTTCTGTAATGCGTTTCACAAGCATTCTTACTAGGGAAATATTCGCATGATGAATTGCCCGGTACTTTAGTAGGCTTTGCATGTAAATTGCTTACTTCAATATACTCATCAACAAGACCACCAAACACATGTCCCCATTCATGAATTACAGTTTCATCCAAGGATTGATCCGGTTTTCTATCAGGAGTTACTATCACTTTCTGTGTGCACATTGCCAACAGGTCAGATTGCTGTTTGCCTCTACAAATACCTGATATCTCACATTCCGGAAACAGAGGGAACTTCTCCCATATTTCCGGAGTGCAATAAAATGAAGTGTTATATTCAGAGTTTGGCACTATCCGACATATATCACCAAAATCATTTGTAAACTTTTTTGTCGCACAGTTCTTTCCATATTTCACACATTGTTCACAGTTTGAGTAATTGGGAGGATCCAGAAAAAACTCACCATTGTTAAGCGAAGAAGAAACTATCATATCTCTCCCTACAGCTGCACTTCGTAAAGAAGAATTCACAAGATTAATCGTATGCTTATTGGGCAACACACAGCTAGTATGCAGGTAATCAGCATTCCCAACCAACTTATTGTATGTTCCTATCGCATCAACATACCAAAAATTAAACTTATCCTCTTCTCCATTAAATGGTTCAAGTCTAAAAATTGTTTGATCAACAGCATCTTCATCTATTTTAATGCTTTTTATCATTCTCAGTGCATGATCCTTTAACATTGCTACATCTTTATATTCGTATCCACTAAAAACAATATTAGCTCTATTTTTATCAGCTTCGTTGTGGCCGGGTATCAATTCATTGCAATCGTATTTTTTTGAGACAATTATATTGTGATTTATTGAAAAATTATACGCACTGTCTTTCTTGTCAAAAATCATATTGAGCTTATACGTGCCCTCCATTTTAGTTTGAGTCAATTTTGCTGTAAAAATATTATCTCCCATTATTTTGTCCCCATTGGTCCCATCGTCATATATTTTTAGCATGAGAAAATCCGGTTTCGGAGTATAAAGTGCAATAGTTCCGGGATCAATTGTTATTATATTAGAGCTGCCAAAAGGGTAAGATATCTCTTTGTCCGGCATGAAAATTTCAATCAACACAGTATCTCCGGGTATGGGGTTTTCAGGAATGGTTTTAATCCACTGCGGCTTGCACGTCCCGGCAGTACAACCAATCGGACAGCTCAAAGTCTTTGTTCCTATTTGACCACTTACATCACAATAACTTTCAGATAAATCAAAAGTTGAGGTGCATTTATCCGGACTTGTCACCATTTTAGTCCCATTAAGTAATTTCACTTCCCCCCTCACAAAGAGATCATCATATGGATCGCTATCCATGCAAGTCATACAAGCACCATCATTACAAAAATAACCACTTGGGCAGGCAATATCTTTTTTCATAAGCTTATCACCAGTTCCACAAACCCATTCAATAACAGTGTTTGAATCTTTACAAATATCCGTTTCTTCCCGAGCTGGTAATTGACTAGTCCCGGCTACAAAAAATGCATCAGGATTTTCTGTAGCATGACTTTTATGAAACTCATTCTCTCCATCGGGATCCCAACATTTTGCACCGACCAATCCATCATAGCCAACTAGCGCCTCAAACCTATTCAGCTTCTCAGCCGACTCCGATTCCTCAAGCCTATTAAATTCCTCAGCCAACTCCGGTTCCTCAAACCTGTTCATCCCTTCTTCAAATTCTAAAAATCCCTTGAAATCCTCGGTTAACTCAGGATAAAACTGATTAACAGTAACAAGGCTTAATACAATCGCCACCACCATCAATCCTCCTGTTAGTATTTTACTACTCAAATTAGAAATTTTTATTTTATTCTAAAAACAGAATACTATTTTCTACAAGGAATTGTAAACCCAAGCTAAGTCCATCCCTAAATCAGATTACTAATTTAAAAAAACAAGTCTAACCCTCCCCCTCAATCCGCGTAATCTCAAACTCAGTTATCGCACTTTTATTCCCCTCAGCATCAACCGAATAAACCCTGTAAGTATTTTTCCCCATAGTCAAAGTGCTATATTTTTCAGCAGCATAGTATACCCATTGCGGCTCACCACTCCTGTAACCTGTCAAAGCAAATCCATTCACAAACACTCGAATACTTTTCGGATCAACAGTCCCCACAACTTTAACCTTATTTTCCATCGTAGTATTTTCTTGCACATCATTAAAAGTGACAACAGTTGGAGCTGATAATCTGCTGATTTGAGGTGAAGGAGTAGGAGCAGCTGAAGCACCGGGCTGATCACCTCCGGGTACAGTAGTCGGCATAGGTTCACCGGTTGCCGGAACCACTGGCTCAGCAGTCGAAGCAGGCAAGTCACCTTCTGAATAATTAATCGTCAAAACCGCTTTATCGCTAATATTCCCTTCTTGATCATAAGCATAAACCTCATAAACATTCTTGCCAGGCTTCATATTACTATCAGCCCCGGCCACAGCAACATAATTCCAAACCTTAGACCCCGGACTATATCGCCCCAAAACATGAGAAAAAGTCTGCCCACCATGAATATGATCAACTCTAACTTTAAACACATCGGCGGCAACTGTCCCATTAATAATCTCTTTATCCAAATTAGAATTAATCTCAGGTTTATGAGAGGTAACCACAGGAGTCGCAACTTTAAAAGCAGAAGCCACAGGAGTCGCAACAGGACTGACAACAACGCCATCAGACCCTGTAGAAACCGTCAAAGCAGGCAAACCGGACGAAGTAACAACTTCACCCGGATTATCCCTCGGATCTTCACTCACATTCACTTTATACCATTCACGCTGCTTATACTCCTCATCAATCCCTTTAAGAAAACTCAAACTTTGACCTTGCGTAAGCTTAGCCACATCATCCACATTAATAACAATTTGTTGACCAACTCCCACTTGATAAGATTTATCATTAATATCCTTTGCATTAAAACTCACAACACCGCTAAAAACCCGAACTGCATCCTCATTTAATGAAGCAAACGCAAATTCACTATTATTATCGGTACTCACAGATGCCAATTTACCCTCTACATTAAACGTAAGCACAGTATCCTCGGTTTGTTTGGCGGGAGGAAAAATCCAAACGCGACCGCTCTCTAATTCCAAAACAACTTTATCATGACTTTTTTCTTTAATCTCAAATTGAGTCTGCTCAGAAGACCTAACCGCCCCTCCATCAAAAAACTTAAGCACAAGCTGAGAATTATCTTCAACTCGCACCTTATCACCCTCAAGTAAGGTGGAATTATCATACAAATTTTGCCACTCATCCTGCCCCCACGGCAAAATCTTAGCTGTCCCCGTTTCAATATCAGCAACAATTTTATCTCTCATATCCACAGTACCCTGATCAATCCACGTTTTTCCAAGCTGATAAAACAAAAAAAGAATTATCCCTACGGCAATAATAAAAAGAAAAGGGTAAAAATAATCCCATGTACTCTTAGCAGAGCGAGCAGAAGTCCGATCTCTCCTACCTGAAGCACTTTTATAAGGCCTGTAATTTCCCATAATGTATAGATCAATAAATTTAATTAAATTTTAATTAATATTTGTAAAAACGGCAAGCCTTAGGTGCTTTAATATTCATCAATATAAATGCCTATCATAGGGCGCACTGAAAAACACAAAAATCATCAGTATTAAAACATATTTAACCAAAAATACAAACTCAGCAGGGTGTGCTAAAAAACGTGTATCGCAAGGCGGCAAGCCATTTTATGCCGAGACGTACACACTATGGGGTCCCCGCAAAATGAGAAGAGAGCGAAGCGAACGTATTTTGTGGGGAGAGGAGCGACACTCGAAAGCTGAAGAAGCATCCGCAGGATGATTCGAAAGCTGCAGAGTGGTTAAGTGACG
>JAHJTR010000125.1 GCA_018829865.1 Patescibacteria group bacterium
GTTCAATATCTTCGGTTGTATAGAAATCCAATTTAATTACGCTACCAAATCTGTCTCTTAGAGGAGAGGAGAGCATGGCCGCTTTTGTGGTAGCGCCAATCAAGGTAAATTTTGGCAAATTAATTCTCATCGTCCTGGCAGATGGTCCTTTTCCTATAACAATATCCAAAATAAAATCCTCCATAGCACTATAAAGCACCTCTTCGATGACGGGTTTGAGTCTATGTATTTCATCTATAAAAAGCACATCTCCATCACCAAGATTAGACAGTATCGCCGCCAAATCACCCGTTTTTTCAATAGCCGGCCCGCAAGTAGTCTTAATATTAACATCAAGCTCGTAAGCAATAATTGTAGCTAGCGTAGTTTTTCCAATCCCCGGGGGGCCGTATAAAAGAACATGCTCCAAAATATCTCCACGCTTTTTAGCAGCATCAATAAATATTCTCAGATTCTTTTTTGTGTCCTCCTGGCCGATATAATCACCAAAACTCCGCGGCCTCAAAGTATCCTCCTGCTGCTTTTCTTCAGGCAAAGGTTTTTTTGAAAGCACATTATCTTCGTCGGATGTATGCTCATCTAGCATCTTCTTTTAAGCTTAACAACTAAAGTAAGCTAAAGTCTACCTTAAATTATTATAATCGCAAGTTAATAAAATGACTTACAAGTCTTTTTTATCTACATAAAAAAAGCAGATCAAATCATATCTGTATTGCATTTTTTTAACCATCATACTTCTCTAAATCTCCTTCAATAACCATCAATAAACGATAGACTGCCTCAGCAGCTTCACCTCTTGTAACACCTTTATTGGGATAGAATTTATTTCCACTCATCGGGAAAAGATTCTTTTTCATGGAATACTGCACATAAGGAGCATACCACTCCAATTTATCTACATCCAAATAGGAGTTATTGATAACAACCGGATCAACATTAATATCCTTTGACTTAAACAATATCTTCAAAAATTCAATTCTGTTAATAGTTTGATCAGGTTTAAATGTGCCATCACTATATCCTGATACAAATCCCAGCCTTGCTGCAGTAGCAATGTATTTCGCATACCAACTATCCTCAGCCACATCCGAAAACACAATGTTATAATTCTCAGCAATTTCAAACTCAAATCCGTCAAGAATTATCTTTAGCAATTCTGCTCTCTTGATCTCTCTCTCCGGTTTAAATGAATTATCAATAGTATATCCATTAACAATATTATTCTCTTTCAAGTACTTAATAGACTTAAAATACGGGTGAGACGATTTCACATCCGTGAAGACCGCATTAGGCAAAGCCGCTTGCGCCCCAATTGTCGTATTTCCATAAATTGAACCACCACTGGCATTAATCTCAACAGTCTCTTGTTTATTTCCAACGTACTCAACTTCGACCTTACCTTCTCTAAATAGATTGAAACTGAAATTATTTGGGGAGAAATAGCCATTGTCATTATTAGTGTACAAATTAACCGTTCCAAGAGGCGTTTCAGGAGTTTCCTCACCATTCTCATCAAGCAAAATCAGCGTAAGCGTTTCAGCAGCCCCAACCTTAAATGATCCATCATGTTTGATTATAATGGAGTCAGCTGGCTTAATCTTTTCAATCACAGAAAAATATGATGAGTAGAAAGTTCTGTCATTATAAGAAAACATAATTCTCGTTTTCCCTACTGATTTAGGTATAACGGTAACTTTGGCAGTTCCCTCTGAAAAGTGAGTATCAGAAAGATAATTCCTGTTAACAGTTGCTATCACCTGATCTTCAATTTCAACGTCAATATTATCAGTAAGCTTTGTTTTGACCATGACCTTATTTTCTTGATCAAGAGCCGTCACATAAGCATAAAAATTATTTTCAATCAAAGTAAATTCCTCTGTACTAACATCAAAAGTCTTAACCGGATCAGGAGTCGGAGTAGGTTCAGGAGTGGCCTCAACAGTAGGAGTCGGAGTAGGAGCAGGAGTAGCTTCAACAGTAGGAGTAGGAGTAGGCGCAGGAGTGGCTTCAACAGTCGGAGCCGGAGTAGGCGCAGGAGTAGCCTCAACAGTAGCCTCAACAGTAGCCTCAACAGTAGGCTCAACCACAGGCTCAAAGGACTCATACTTCTGAACTAATCTCATAGGGTTAATTGTCATTTCTTGAGCTCTTTCTTTTCCTAAACCGGCATTAATGGCCGACCAAAAATCTAAACCGTTATCTGTAGCTTCTTTATAAGTAAAAGGCCAATATGGATGCCATGGCGCAGATGAATTATCAATCTGAAAATGCAGATGAGGTGTTGTTGCCGTACCTGTATCGCTACTATAGGCAATAAGTTGATTCTTCTCCACAATATCACCAACGGACACTTTAATATCGCCCATATGCGAATAAGATGAATAAATCGTATGAGTTCTCGAATCATCATCCAAAGTCGGAAAGTTGATATGTTTCACCACCACCGTATGTCCAAATCCCGAGCTACCTGTAGAAACCTTGGCAACTATTCCATTCGAAATAGCATAAATTGGCGTATTACGAGGAACTTTTATATCGATTGCCGGATGGCTTCCACTATTTTCCGAATTATCCAATTTATAATTCCCAAGATAAGGCACCGAATAAGTTATTTTAGCATTTCGTATTGAATTATCCGCTTCATCTCCATACTTCAAATCAGCATACGTCTTATCTAACATACTTGGTTCGTACTCCGGTAAATCAATAAATAGACTCGGCGAAATAGCATCAAAATCTTTTTCTCTCTCTGCCCCGCTTACAATCGACCAATTGGGTACCTTCTTAATGGGAGCCACAAACCCATCAAATGGTTTATGCATTTTAACCGGCAATATACTGGCATTTAAGAAAGAAGCATTTTCATTAATAAGTACCGTCGTAAGCACAAGAGTTAAAGCTATTCCAATCCAGTGTAGAAAATTCTTTTTGGTTTTATTTTTCATAGTGCATTATAATTTAAATCCTTATATTATAACAAAAAAAGTTAATTTTAACAAGTATGCATAGATCGAATGCTCAAAATATCATCAGCACTTCAGAAAATGAAACCCTCAAAATAGGGGAGTCATTGCTATCCCTTTTTCCGAATACAAGTCTCTTTCTCTTAAATGGAAATCTTGGTAGTGGTAAAACTGTTTTAACAAAAGGGATTGTGGGAGGTTTAGGAGTTGAATCGCATGTGGTCAAAAGCCCTACCTATGCCTTTTATAATGTCTATGAGGCAAATAATAATATCTATCATTTTGATTTATATAAACTCACGCCAAATAAGCAGCATCACGATATTTTACTGGAAATTGACGAGATTTTGGACCAAGAAAATAGTATTGTTATAATAGAGTGGGCAAATCGCTTACCTCGCTTGAACACTCCTCATTTAAATATAGATATAACGTTTGAAGGAGAGAGCTCGCGTCTAATCCAAATAAATAAAAATGATTAATAAAAAACAAATCCAAAAGTTACTTGATGTCTATGGAGTCCCGAAAAATATCAGAGAACATGCAAGCCAAGTCGCCAAAGTTACTGATTTTATTGCGGATCACTTACACCGGCAAAATATTCCGTTTAATAAAAAATTGGGGCATGCCGCTGCATCTCTGCATGATTTGCTTAGAATCTGCGATATCTATGATTGGCCACCAAAAAACATCCAAGCTTCAAAAGAAGATTTAAAAATTTGGGAACATGTGAGAAAAAAATACAAAAATGTCCATCATGCAGATGCAGCATACGAAATTCTTCTGAATCTGGGATATAAAAAAATTGCTCTCATCATCAAAAAACACAAGTTTTTATCGCTAGTTACACCGGACGCCCCCGAAACCCTTGAAGAAAAGGTTGTTTATTACGCCGATAAAAGAGTAATGCATAATCAGATTGTTAGCTTAGAGGAGAGGTTTGCTGATGGAGAAAAAAGACACGCTCAAGCATTCAATGACAGCAGAGAAGAAGGAAGAATAGCCAAGAAAAAAACATTTGAGCTCGAAAAACAGATTATGAATCTAGCAAAACTAAAGCCCGAAGAAATAAATAAAATACCCTAATTATTGATCACAGTAATTTACCTATTTGTTCAGAGCAACCTGGGTATTCGCTTTATTTGCCGCAATTATCTGGTCTCGCTTGCTGGCAATACTTCCCTTAATTGAAATCCGTTTATCAATATAATCGTTTAGCGCTTTTCTAGTTGCTGGCCCCACATAACCGGCTACGCCATTATCTCTCTGCTCAACCAGTCCACTATATTGTTGAAACTTAAAAACCGCATGTTCAGTAGTCTCTCCAAAATAGCCAGTTGGTTCAATTCTCAAAAAACCAAGTTTATTTAGCTCTGTCTGCAGCGCTCTCACATCATTGCCCTCTGCACCCAGCTTGAGAGGCCGAGAAAAATATGCTGTCGTCTCTTTTAGATCGGGATACGAGGTTGTAACAACCTTTTTTTGGGGTTTATAGGAGTCATAAATAATTTTATCAAGAGTGCACCTGCTATTAACTCCAAAATGACCCGCCCCAAAATCATCTTCGCCTTCAATTATGCCATAAGCGATTTGAAAATTAATCACACTTTCCCGCGTAACGTCTCCGTAGAAACCTGTTATGGGATAGTTAAAGAAACCCAATTTACTCATATGATCCTGTAATTTTTTAACATTTGCTCCACTACTCATAAAATAAACATCATCACTAAAAATTCTGGACCCAATAGTTGATTTATATCTGCTTATATTACTTAATTGAAGATTATCCAAATTCACACTTTCATTGATATTGGGAGAAACTCCATAAACCTTAACCTCAACAACTCTCTTTCCCCAAGCTAACGCTTTTTTAAGCCCAGTCTCACCTTTTCCCATCCAAATATCCAATCTGTCATGCGCAAAACGCTTACCATCAGCACTTTTAATTGCACCGCCTCTATCTTGAACGGAAACAATTCCAACTCCCGGAATATCCATCTTGGTACCAAAAGGATAAGCCTTGGGTGCCGCAATCATGCCCGGATAGACTTCCTTACCACTAGCCCCATTCGTACCTCGTCCATTCAAACGAGTTTCAGCCGCAAAGCTACCTGTATAATAATGTTCTTGATTTGGCAGGGGAGAGTAATATGCCGAAACAATAAACTTCTTCACATAAAAAGCCGGCTCATCAGCCAAGCTCACAGCCGCATTGCCAAGCACAATACTCATCATCAAAATTGTCATCAATCCAATCCCGATACTTTTTTTTAGTAGTTTCATATTATTCAAAAAAACTTATCTAAATATCAGCACCAATTCTCCTCAAAATCTCTCTCTCAACAAACTCCTTATCCCGTCCATACTTCAGCCTCGACAATTGCTTAAACGCATCGACGGAATCAACATCACCGGTTTCAGTATAAGGATTCACCGGAACAATGGAAAAAGGCTTACTTGGCTGAGTATCGATACTTAGTTTCATAACCGCCTTATATTTATCAATATTAATCAAATCCTCATCCGTAAACGTAGGAGCCATCTCTTTAGCCATATACTCCGCATCCTGAGCACCAATCTTATATGCCATCATCGAGCCAACATTACCAAAAACCGCCTCTTTCACCTTACTCTTATCTTTTGCATCCTTCCCCTCTAACTGCGCAATGTACTGATGCGCAAGAATTAATCCCAGTCGATATTTTCTGGCTTCTGACAAAATACTTTCAATACTATCGGTAATATAATTTTGAAATTCATCAATATAAAGGAAGAAGTCACGCCTCTCGGATTTATCAATCTTTTGCCTTCTCATAGCGGCCTGTTGGATTTTAGCAGTAATAATCAAACCAAGCAGCCGAGAGTTAATATCACCGGTTTCACCCTTGGAAAGGTTCATAAGCAAAATCTTGCCTTCCTGCATAACTTTCGCAAAATCAAATGCGCTCTTTGCTTGCCCAATTATATTACGCATCATCGAATTGGTGACAAATTGCCCAAACTTAGAGGCAAAATAGGGGATCATCTCTTGCTTTTCACGAGCACCCGTTTTAGCCATTTGATGTTTCCAGAATGATTGAACAATCGGGTTTTTAACCTTCTCAACTTTAAATTTCTGAAAATCATCATCTGTAAACAACCTGACAATATCCGTCAAAGCCCCACCCTCAGGATCATCCATCAAAGTCAAACAACCATTTCTAAAGTAATCCTGAATACGCGGCCCAAATGTCTCCTCATCAAAAAGCTTGATCATTATATTCATCGCTTCAAGTGCGACCAAATCCTTTTCCGGCTCAGTAGTTGCCTCCAGCAAATTTAATCCCATAGGTCTATCTATATCACCGGGATTGAAATAAATCACGTCGTCAGCTCTCTCCTTAGGAATAAATGGCAATATATCTTCAACTAAAGAACCATGAGGATCAACCACGCAAAGACCTGCGCCATTAGCCAAATCCTGGCGAATCATCACCTGCAAAATACTCGATTTACCCGTCCCTGTTTGCCCAATCACATAGAAATGCCTGAAGCGATCTTCATCCTTTAAATAAATCGGAACTGTAACGCCTCGATAATGATTATGCCCCAATAAAAGCCCTTCTTTAGGTAGATTAGCCGGTGGCGGAGCAATTTTATAATTCTGCCACGCAATTGTTGGCGCTTTATTGTATTTGGCATTCGGTAAATGAAATAAACTCGACAGCTCATCAGAGCAAAGAATCATTGGCTTTTGCGATAGTTTAAGTATCCAAGGCCTATATAAGGTGCGCAGCATGAAATTTTTCACAAGCGCATGAGTTGAATGATATTTTGTGCGAGTGAGGAAGTTATTATCTGTCGTTGCATACTGACCAAAAGCACTCATAATACTTACTAGCTGATTCTTGGCCTCTCTGATATGAGGAGCGGTTGATACAATTCTTACAACGGTCTCAAATCCATTTTGTGTATTTTTTTCTTCAATCGCCTTTACCTGCTCATCAGTCATCGGGGTGGTTCTGGTAGTATGCTTCTCTTGGTCCCAGTTTTCCTTCATTTCATCCTCACCACGAAATAAAATACTTACAAGCTTACCGATCAGCGCAAGCGGCTTAAATATGACAGTCCAATGAGTTTTTGAACTATCCGTAAAAATTTTCTGAGCAGCTTCTCTACCCTTCTTTTGCCAGCCGCTTTTTGCAGCCCTTACCACAATTTGCACAGCCGCACCTTCATCCTTACCAAGTTTGGAAAGCACATTTGTCATATTATTTAAAGGATCACTATTCATCCTCTGATAGGTCTTGAAAGGCAAAATAAACTCTTTACCCGCACTAAAATAGCACGCGGCAACCTTACTTCCAGGGCTAAATATATTATAATCATCAGTTCTCTCTATGTAAGAATCCGGGTAAAAAGAAGTGATTTGCTTCTCCATCAAACCAGCCAAATCTCTCGGCACAACTATATAAAAAAGAATTTGATTATCAATTACAGCAAATTCAAAAGACATAATATGCTGACCGATCAATATATATTTGTACTCAGTCTCATAAATGGAATAAACAGCTTCATAAAAATGAGTCATAATTGCGACAACCTCCTTGAAATCCTTACTTGCCGAAAACTGCTCGCTCTCACGCTCTCTATCATCTTTTGACTCCTTTTTAGGGAACCAAATCCTCAAAAAAACCATATTTAGCGATTGCTTATAGTTACAATATTTTCTAAAAGCATACAGTGCTAAAAAAATAAGCGCGCAAATCCCCAGAATTATTCCAATTATAGATAATACAGTCCCCATAAAAATTTCTTTGATTTTGTGTTTAGATTATAAATGAGTAGTTTGCAAAAAACCAGACTTCATTTTTCCCTTAATTATAACATAATTTGCATTTTAATTTTAGGGGAAATATAGTAATTTCAATCTTGTGGCTATATAATTTCAGCATTATGAAAGACACACAAAATAAAAAAGAACCGAAAATCTCTAATCAACTAAAAAAAATCCCACATTTACCGGGTGTTTATAAAATGCTCGATGAAAAAAATGAGGTTATTTATGTCGGCAAGGCGAAAGATTTAAAAAAGCGAGTTACCTCATATTTTACTAACAGCAAACAGCAGAGTGTAAAGAATATTCGGATGATATCGCAGATCAAAAAAGTGGAATTTATTAGCGTAGACAGCGAGCTCGAGGCCATTATGCTGGAAATAAATATGATTAAGGAGCTCAGGCCCAAGTATAATATTTTAATGAAGGACGATAAAAATTTCGTTTACATCAAAGTGCATCTAAATGAAGATTTCCCTAGAATCTCTTTTTGTAGAAGTGTTGAAAAAGACGGCGCCAAATATTTTGGCCCCAAAACATCGGGATTTGCAGCCAAAGAAATTCTAAAACTTTTAAAAAAGATTTTCCCTTATCGGCACTGCCCTTTAAAAATTGAATATGTTGGGCAGGAGCATAATGACGGTACATTCAAAGCCAAAGTTAAAGGCAATTTTAAACATCCCTGCATCGATTATCATATTAAAAGATGCCCGGGGCCTTGTATCGGGAAGGGGACTAAAGAGCAATATCAGGATAATATTCAGCAAATAGTGGATTTTTTGGAGGGGAAGACAGAACATGTTTTAGGTTACATTCAACAAAAAATGATAGAGGCGGCAGCCGAAAAGAAATTTGAAATAGCCGCAAAATTACGAGACAAACTGGGGCAAGTAAATCAGATTTTGGAAAAACAAAAAATCACAACGCCAACCGATAAAAGTGTAGACATCATTAATTATGCAATCTCAGGTAAAGATATATTTACTAAAATATTCCAAATTCGCAGCGGCAAATTGCTTAACGAAATTGGATTCAGATTGAAAGTAAACGGTCAATTACCGGAGGATAAAGAGGTTATGAGTCGCATTATCAAAGGCTACTATCCGCATGCTGTGAATATCGCTAAAACAATATTCGTACCGGTTCAACTGGAAGATCAAAAGGTGATAGAGGAATGGATTGGAACTCAAGCCGGTCATAAAGTAAAAATAAATGTGCCTCAAAAAGGTGATAGTAGCAAACTACTAGAAATGGTTCACAAAAATGCGATTCTATTTGCAGAGAAAGAAAGCGCCTCATTCGAAGGGACTGATGGTAAAAAAGGAGAAGAGGCACTAAAAAAATTGACCGAAGAACTGAAACTTAAAAAAATCCCCAAAAGAGTTGAGTGCTATGATATATCGCATCTTTCAGGCGAAATGACAGTTGGGTCAATGGTAGTTTTCAAAAACGCCTATCCCTCAAAATCAGATTACAGAATATTTAAAATAAAAAATCTTGCAGAAGGAAAAATAGACGATTACGCCAGCTTAAACGAGGTTTTATCACGCAGACTGAAATGGCTGACCAAGCATAAATCACCTCAAGGTATAACAATCAGAAAACCGACAAAAAAAGATTTATCACTAATCAAGCAAGAACTAAAAACTCAGAAACTCGATTTTGAGGGTTTGGATGAATCGGAAAATATGGTGGCAAAAAAAAATAAAGACATAATCGGTTTCCTTCGGCTGAAAAAACATATTGAAGGCGCCGTTGAAATGTGTTCCCTATGGGTTGATCCGGAGTTCAGAGGTAAAAAGATAGGACACTCTTTGATGCAAAAAATCATCGAAAAAACCAAGGCTAAAAAAATCTACATTTTATGTTCAAAATCACTTGAGAACTACTACTCATCATTTGGTTTTGTACCAACTCAAAAAGTGCCTGATTTCCTCGAAAAGAAACTAAAAATTGTCTACAAAGAGCGTTGCGAACTCAAAAGTGAGGTGGCAACTTATCTGTACGACAAAAATAAATATATTAAGGATAAATCTTTTACAACTAAACCCGATTTAATCATTATCGATGGGGGAAAGGGGCAGCTTTCGTCAGCTAAAAAAGTAATTGATGAGAGCGAATTGAATATCCCCATTATCTCAATTGCCAAAAAAAATGAGGAAATATTTTTACCCGGCATTAAAACTCCTATCAATACTGAAAATAAATCACCTCAGCAATTCCTGGTTCAGAGAATTCGTGACGAAGCACACAGATTTGCGATTGAATTCAATAGAAACCTCAGGATCAAAAAACTAACGGAGTCCAGCCTCGACGGCATTCAGGGCGTTGGCGAAAAAATTAAAAAGAAACTACTCATAAAATTCGGATCAGTAAGCAATATCAAACAATCCACAGTAGAAGAAATTGGCAAAGTGGTAGGGGACAAGATAGCCCTAAAAATCAAAAGCAAGCTGACCTAAATGGCCTCGTCATCGGCAGCGTAGCCAATTGCCTTATTCTTAGTGATGAGTTTTTGCCCTAAAGTTGGAGCGGAGTTGTACTGTAAAGTTGGAGCGGAGTTGTACTCCGCTTCATAACGTTAAGGAGCAGAGTGCAACTCTGCTCCAGCTCAGGCTGCAAGCATTGAAGCAACTGTTGGAGCCAAATTGTTCAATTGTTGGAGCAGGATTGCTATTGTTGGAGCAGGATTGCATCCTGCTCCCTTTTATAGTTGGAGCAGGGCGCTGGCCCTGCTCCTTCCAAAGCAAACACAATCAGTAAAACAGGAGCATGGCTGTAACCATGCACCAACAAAGTGCGGCTTTTTCAGCGCAGCGTAAAAACAACATCAGCCCGCAAACAAACCCAAAAACAGCGACCGCAGGAAGCGCCTTTTTGGAGCCAGAAAAACCCATTGCAGTAATCACACAAATAAACTTTTCGCTTGTAGACGCAAACAAAGCCATTGCTACCAAAAATAAGGGGTCCCCGCAAAATGAGAAGAGAGCGAAGCGAACGTATTTTGTGGGGGGAGGAGGAGCAATCGTAAATCGAAAGAATCCCTCCGGGATTCTGAAGATTGGAGACTTGCTCCGACGTGGTGCCGAAGGAGGGAATCGAACCCTCACGGTATTGCTACCACACGATTTTGAGTCGTGCGCGTCTACCAATTCCGCCACTTCGGCATATGTACTTAAATGTATAGTATATCTTTTAATTTAAAGCTAGCTTTTGTGAGTCCATACGAATTGGAACTAGCCATTCTATCCAATTATACCATTAATTAAGAGACTCTCTCACTAAATTGTTAACCATCCCTCCATCAGCTTTGCCTTTTACCTTAGGCATTATAGCTCCCATAACCTTTCCCATATCCGCAGGGCCGCTTGCTCCGACTTCAGCTACTGTTTGCTTAACAATTTCCCTTACTTCATCCTCTCCCATTTGCTCGGGCATGTATTTTTCTAAAACCTCAAGCTCCTTCATTTCCTTCTCAGCCAAGTCATCTCTCCCCCCATCTTTAAACTGAGTAATTGAATCTTTTCTCTGTTTAACTTCCTTCTGAATCAAATCCATCACAATCTCGTCGGTCGCCACTTTATCCTTTCCGCTAACCTCAAACTTCATTATTGAATTCTTTAACATTCTTAGTGCATCTTTCCTAATTGAATCATTATCTTTCATCGCTGCTATTAAATCATCATTGATTTGCTGTTTCATACTCATTAAGTATTCATTAAAAAATGTGATCCCAGTATAATGGTTTTCATTTATAAAATGCAACATACTCTATCGCTTCTTCTTAAACAAACTTTCTCTCTCAACATATTCCTCTTCCGTAAACAAAGTCTTCAAAACGCTTGTCGCTCGCGTTAACTCAATATTCTGATATGCCTCGGCGATAAATATGTGGATCACGGGATTTAAAGGATCTCTTTTAAGCAATCTATCTCCAATCTCGATTACCTCTTTGTACTTGCCTTTGTTAATCCAATGCCCCATAAGCTCAAGTATAACCTCTTCGGCTTTTCGTTCCATTGTTGATTTTTGCTGAGTCTTTAGCCCGAGCACCAGCCTGCCACCTCTTCTTTGAAGTAGATATAGTATAAAGAGGATGCCCACAGCTATCATCGCAAAGTTAATTCCTATCATGTCCAAATCGAGCAAAGCATTAAATGAAGCATGAGCAATAATCGCTATCCCAAGACCAGTTAGTAAACTCACAATTTTAAATTGCGTCTCGCGCGATATTCCAACCAATCCCGCAAATCTATACCTCGTCCCTTTCCAAAAAGCATGTTCACTTAGCGGCTTCGCGAATTTACCAACTCCATAAAAATAACCCGCAATTCCCGAGAAAATCAAATGCCCGGCTACTGTCAATGTAGACCTTAATACCACCTGCGCAAACAAATTCCCGAATTCACCTGCCTCAATTGATCGCCAGAAATAAATAATATTCTCTGCGAAAGCAAATCCCAGAGCACTAGCCAAACTATATCTAAGTGCATCATTAATCGAAGTAATCTGAAATTTATTCCTATCAATAACCAGCAACACCGACCATTTAAAAAACTCCTCAAGCACACCAACCATAATTCCCATTATCGCCAATATTGCGGATACTCTAAACGCATCCCGATTAATATCTAAATTTCCAATAAAGGTTTGATCAAGCAAAAAATCCGTAACCGCCGCCGCAATTTCCCTATAAAAATAAGTCCCCGGATGATAGTAAATCCACAAAAACTGAATACCAATCACAATACCCGTACTCAAAAAAACACCAAGCACAAACACAATAAGCAAATTCTTTTTACTTTTAGGCGAAGACTTCTGTATCTGCCACCACCAAAGCAATGCCGGAATCAGAGCGAGTATCAACACCACGATAAATTTTAATACTTCCATAGTCTGCTTATTTATAAGGCCTCCTTTACGCTTCGTAAAACAGGCCTTAGCTTCTTAAATATCAATCACAGATCTATTCAAGCGTCTCAACAACGGCCTCTAAATCAGATTCACCGCTAATGCTTCCTCTAACCTCATCAACTTTAGCATTATAATTTCCCATCTGATCATCATTAGCCATTGTAGTGTCGGTTTCACCGGGAGTCACAGTTATTTCTGCAGTCCCTTTTAACAGATTTGTCTGAGTTGACAAATAAATAGCAGCGCCAACTATTACGACCACTACTACAGCTACTATTATCCACTTAAGCTTTCCACTATTTGGAGTGTCAGGGCTCAAAGATGGCATTGATTCATTCATTTTTTTGTTTTTATAAATATAATTTCCTAAATCTTACTATTATCCTTTATCGAAATCAACTAAACACTCTTATTCAACTAAAATTTTTCATAAAAAATCCGATCAATCCCCATATCACCCAAAAGTTGCTTTATCTGATCTATCATCTCGCCATTGCCACATAAATAATAATCTCCACCATTATACTCACTAAAAAGGTCCAAGTGATCCGTTATTCGCCCCTTAAGCCCATCATAAGTATCATTTTCAGGTTTCGTAAGCGAAATATAATAATCAAAATCAGAAAAAGTCTCTTTATATTTTTTTAGGAGGTCTTCGTAATATATATCTTTTTCATGCCTAAGCCCCCAAAAAAGGCGTACTGTTCGTTTACTGTTTTTAAGAATATTTAAGAAGGACAAAAAGGGGACTATACCAGTACCCGTACACATCATAATAATCGGAGTCTCCCTCTCCTGAATAAAAAATTTACCCGATGGACCGACAAACTCAACTTTATCTCCTTCTTTAAGCTTATTCAGGTAACCACTTCCTCTTCCACCCTCAACTATCTTAACAATCATTTTAAACTCAAGCGTCTCGCTATTATAATCAGCCACCGAATAAGCCCTATAACAGGTAGCCGGCAAGCCATCATCAATTTTAATAGTAACAAATTGCCCCGGCACAAAATTAAACTCATCAGCCGCAATTAATGTGAATTCCTTCACATCATGCGTTAATTCAACAACTTGTTTTATTCTAGCATTATTCCCCATCATTCAGTTTATTTAATTTTTTTTGCGAATCATTACGGATTTTATCGTACAAGCTATTTCCATAACAATCCATGGTTACTACTGCCGGAAAGTCCTCAACTTCAAAGAACCACATCGCTTCAGTTTCAGATAGATGCAAATATTTAACATCAACAACCCTTTTAATTTTTGCCGCAAGCACCTGCGCCGCGCCCCCAATCGTCTGCAAATA
>JAHJTR010000126.1 GCA_018829865.1 Patescibacteria group bacterium
ATGGAGAATTTTGATCCTTTGGGAGTGCATACCGGTGAAAGTATTGTTATTGCTCCTTCTCAAACATTAACTGATAGTGAATATCATAAACTTCGAGATATTTCGACAAAAACAATCAGGCATCTTGGAATTGTCGGTGAATGTAATATTCAATTTGCGCTTGATCCGGAAAGTGAGGATTATCGCGTGATTGAGGTGAATGCCAGATTATCAAGGTCCTCGGCTTTGGCTTCAAAAGCTACCGGGTATCCTTTGGCCCATGTGGCTGCTAAATTGGCTCTTGGCTATACTCTCCCTGAACTTAAAAATGCTATTACTAAAACTACGACCGCTTGCTTTGAGCCGGCGCTTGATTATGTTGCGCTCAAAATTCCGCGTTGGGATTTGGATAAGTTTAGGAAAGTGACTTATGAAATTTCGAGTGAAATGAAATCGGTTGGCGAGATTATGGCTCTTGGCAGAAGTTTTGAAGAGGTTTTGCAAAAGGGGCTTAGGATGCTGCAAATTGGGTTTAAAGGTGTGGTGGCGAATGAAGCTTTGGGTATTGAAGATGAAGATTTGGAAAAAGAAATTGCCGTGCCGACTCCTAAACGAATACTTGCCATTGTTAAGGCGCTTAAATCAGGCTACTCCACTCAAAAAATAAATGAGATTTCGGGAATTGATACTTGGTTTTTAGATAAAATTAAAAATGTTGTGGATGCGGAAATAGAGCTTAAGGAATCGAAAAGTATTGATTTTGATTTGATGAAAAAACTTAAAAAACTGGGGTATAGCGATGCGCAAATCGGTGAAATTGTTGGGAAAAATGAGATTGAGATTAGGAATCAGCGAAAAAGATTAAAAGTTGTTCCTTCAATAAAGCAGATTGATACTATGGCGGCTGAATATCCCGCTAAAACGAATTATTTGTACTTTACCTATCACGGCGATAAAAATGATGTTGAGCCGATTAAGGGGAAATCTGCGGGAGTGCTGGGATCTGGGGCTTATTGCATAGGGTCTTCGGTTGAGTTTGATTGGTGTTGTGTGACTGCGGTTCAGACGCTGGCGAAACATGGCTATAAGACTATAATGATAAATTATAATCCCGAGACGGTTTCTACCGATTATGATATTTGTGATCGATTGTATTTTGATGAGCTGAGCCTTGAGCGCGTTTTGGATATTTATGAATTTGAGAATCCGGAAGGATTGATAATCTCTACCGGGGGGCAAATTCCTAATAATTTGGCAATTAAACTTGCTCAAAATAAAGTGAAGATTTTGGGGACTAGCGCCAAAGATATTGATCGCGCTGAAAGTCGACATATTTTTTCTGCGATGCTTGATACTTTGAAAGTTGATCAGCCCAAGTGGAAGGAGTTTGCCAAGATTGAGAGCGCGTTTAAATTTGCTACTGAAGTTGGTTATCCCGTATTGGTTAGGCCATCCTACGTTTTGTCGGGGGCTGCTATGAGCGTTGCTTTGAATGAGAATGATTTGCGGGATTATTTGATGAAGGCTGTGAAAATTTCTTCTGATGCTCCGGTGGTGATTACTAAATTTGAAAAGGGCGCTAAAGAAATTGAGGTTGATGCCGTTGCTAATGATGGTCAAATACTAATTTATGCCATAAGCGAGCATGTTGAGAATGCCGGTGTTCATAGCGGGGATGCGACTATTGTCCTCCCTCCTCAAAAATTATATTTGGAAACTATCAGGCGGGTTAAAAATATTGCCAAGCAAATTGCGGAGCAGCTCAATATTACCGGGCCTTTTAATATTCAGTTTTTGGCGAAAAATAATGACGTTAAGGTGATTGAGTGCAATTTGAGGGCTAGTCGTAGCTTCCCTTTTGCTTCGAAAGTGACGGGGTATAATTTTATTGAGATTGCGACGCAGGCGATGCTTGGCAAGGCGGATACTAAAAAGCGCTATCGTACGCTTGATTTGGATCACACCGGAGTTAAAGCGCCGCAGTTTTCTTTCTCTAGGCTTAAGGGTGCAGATCCGGTTTTGGGAGTTGAAATGGCTTCGACCGGCGAGGTTGCTTGTTTTGGGGATGATCTTGAGGAAGCGTTTTTGAAATCGATGATTTCGACTGGGTTTGTGATTCCTAAGAAAAATATTTTGCTGAGTATCGGGCGCACTGAAGATAAGGCTGACTATTTGGAGGCTGCTAAGAAATGGATTGAGCTTGGATATGAACTTTCGGCCACTGAGGGGACGCATGATTTCTTTAAGGAAAATGGCGTGCCTACCAAGAAGGTTTATAAAATCAGCACAAAAAAATCGCCGAATATTTTGGATGAATTGGCCAAGGGTAAAATTGACCTGGTTATCAACATCCCTAAAAATTATAGTCATGAGGAGATTACTGAGGGATATTTGATTCGAAGGAAGACCATTGATTTGAATATTCCGCTGATTACGAATATTCAGATTGCCAGATTGATTGTGAATACGCTGAGAAAATATGGGGCTAACGATTTGAAGATTAAGGAGTGGGGGGAGTATTTTTTGAGATAAATGTGGGCGGCGTAGCTTGCTAAAAATCCTGAAAAAAGCTAAAAATCTTAAGGTGAAATTTTAAAGATTAATATTTAATATAATGACTGAGAAAAAAAATACCTATGAGCTTAAAAGTGGCTTGGCAAAAATGTTGAAAGGTGGAGTAATCATGGATGTTGTTACGGCCGAGCAAGCTAAAATTGCCGAGGATGCCGGGGCTGTTGCTGTGATGGCTCTTGAAAGAGTGCCTTCAGATATTCGAGCTCAAGGTGGGGTTGCCAGAATGAGTGACCCTAAGATGATTAAAGAGATAATGGCTGCTGTTTCTATCCCTGTGATGGCTAAGGTTCGGATTGGGCATTTTGTTGAGGCGCAGATTTTGGAATCTTTGGGAGTGGATTACATTGACGAGAGTGAGGTTTTGACTCCGGCAGATGAGGCTAATCATATTGATAAGTTTGCTTTTAAAGTGCCTTTTGTTTGCGGGGCCACAGGGCTTGGTGAAGCGCTTCGGAGAATTGGAGAGGGGGCCGCGATGATACGAACCAAGGGTGAAGCTGGGACGGGGAATGTGGTTGAGGCTATGCGACATATTCGTAAGATCACGAAAGAGATGCGTGAGGTGCAAAGCTGCGAGAAACATGAATTGATGGCTATGGCGAAAAAACTTGGTGCGCCTTATGATTTGATTTTATTTGTGCATGAAAATGGCAAATTGCCGGTGGTGAATTTTGCTGCTGGGGGGATTGCTACTCCTGCCGATGCTGCGTTAATGATGCAAATGGGATGTGAAGGGATATTTGTGGGTTCAGGAATTTTTAAATCAGAGAATCCGACAAAGCGGGCTAAAGCTGTGGTTAAAGCTACTATGAATTATAAAGATGCCAAGATTATTGCTGAGGTTTCAGAAGATTTGGGGACGCCAATGGATAGTTTGGAGATTGATAAACTTGA
>JAHJTR010000127.1 GCA_018829865.1 Patescibacteria group bacterium
AAATAAAGTCGGACAATTCGTAGCCACAAATATGATTCGAAACATCGTCGGCCAACCAAAAAACAAATTCGACATCAGAGACATCATGGACAATCAAAAAATTCTCTTACTTAAAGTCAGCAAAGGCCTCCTAGGCGAAGAAAACTCCTCACTAATCGGCTCAATGGTTATCACTAAATTATATCAAGCCGCCATGCAACGCGCGGATACTGCCGAAGAAAATCGCAAAGATTTCTATTTTTACGTCGATGAATTCCAAAATTTCGCCACCAACACTTTCGCCGAAATTCTCTCTGAAGCTCGCAAGTATCGCCTAGATATGACCATCGCCCATCAATACATGGGCCAACTGATCAGCGAAGTCCAAAAAACGGTTTTCGGTAATGTGGGTTCAATTGTCAGTTTTAGGGTAGGAGCCGAAGACGCTGAAGTTTTAGAGCAAGAATATACTCCAACATTCAAAAAACGCGATATCATCAATCTGGGAGTTCGAGAATTTTATGTAAAAATGTCAGTACAAGGTGAAATTAGGAAAGCATTCAGCGGCCGCACAATGGACATTCATTATCCAAAAGAAGACTACAGCAAAGAAATAATCGCTCAATCCAGAGCAAAATATTGCACTCCAATTAAAGAAGTTGAAACATTATTAAATCAGTGGGATGAATCCGGCGAATTCACAGATAAAGTCGGTGAACGCCCGGAAGACCAGGCATTTGAGGAACCTTTGATCTAAAAATCATTTGACTTCCTCTAAATACCAAGTAAAATAAACTGGCTTTCACTATCAGAATTCCCAATTTAGCGCAGCTTGCTTCGCAGCAAAAAGCCCTAAATCCGGACCGGATGAGTTAATGACGATAGCTTGAGAAATCCCTTATTTTTTATTATTTCTCACTATTTTATATTTGCTATGCCTAAAACATCTACAACAAAAATCGGATTCACACACTCAAAAGATACCAATAGGGTATTTTTTACGACTCCGGTCAAGGAAGATAAAATTCCCAATTTGATTGAAGTACAACTTGATTCTTACAAATGGTTTCTCAATGAAGGAATTCGAGAACTTTTAGACGAAATCACTCCAATCACCGACTTTTCCGGCAAAAAACTGGAATTGCACTTTTTAGACCATTCAATCGGTGAAGCGAAATACGACCCAAAAACCGCCAGAACCAAAAATCTAACATACGAAGCCCCGCTCAAGGTTCATGTACAATTAATTAACAAAGAAACAGGTGAAATCAAAGAACAAGACGTCTTTTTGGGTGGAGTACCTCTAATGACAACAAAAGGTACATTTATTGTAAACGGAATCGAAAGAGTTGTAGTTAGTCAAATTGTTAGATCACCCGGCGTTTTCTTTTCAAAAAATCCCGCTTTTCCCCTTTATAGCTGCGCAAAAATCATTCCAAAACGTGGAGCTTGGCTGGAAATCGAAACTGACAAAAAAGGCATCATCACCGTAAAAATCGATAGAAAACGTAAAATCCATATCACTTCTCTTGTCCGAATTCTGGGCTACGAAAAAGATCAAGATATTTTGAAATTATTTGACGATGTTAATGATGGACAAGCTCAAAACTACATCCTAAACACACTGGAAAAAGATACAGCAAAAACAGTGGATGAAGCCTATCAAAGCATTTATCGCAAAATCCGTCCCGGAGATTTAGCAACCAGCGAAAATGCCAAAGCTTTAATCGAATCAATGTTCTTTGATTACAGAAAATACGACATGGGTGCTGTTGCCAGATATAAACTTAATAAAAGATTCGACCTCGACACTCCAAACAAGAAAAAATATCACACTTTCCAAATTAAAGACCTCATCTACATACTAAAACACCTAATCAACCTAAATAACGGAATTGGCACAAGTGACGATATCGATCACCTCTCAAACAGACGTATCAGAGCCGTTGGTGAACTTGTACAAAACAAATTCCGCGTTGGTTTACTAAGAACCGATCGTATAGCCAAAGATCGTATGACTGTAATGGATCTGGACACAATCACTCCAACACAATTGGTAAACTCAAGACCCATCACCGCTGCACTTAAAGAATTCTTCGCAAGCTCACAGCTATCACAGTTCATGGACCAAACCAATCCTTTATCTGAATTGGCACACAAACGAAGATTATCCGCAATGGGACCAGGTGGTTTATCAAGAGAACGAGCCAGTTTTGATGTTCGTGATGTACACAAGTCTCATTATGGAAGAATTTGCCCCATCGCCACTCCTGAAGGACCAAATATCGGTTTGGTGGTGCATCTGGCTACCTTCTCCAAAGTTAACAAATACGGGTTTATCGAAACACCATTTAGAGCTATCGAAAGATTCGTACCTAATAAAAAACAAGATATTATCGGTAAAATCATCGGCGAAGATATTTTTGATCCCAAATCAAAATCCAAAATCCCGGCCATCAAATCCGGTACCGAAATAACCAATGACATCTGCTCTAAAATTGCCAAATTAAAAATCGATGAAGTACCGGTTAGACCGTTCCTAACCGAACATGTCGAATATTATGATGCTGAAGAAGAATCCAGGCTAACAATAGCTCAAGCAAACTCACCAATCGATGAAAACGGAGTTTTTGAACAAACAAGAATCTCCGCCCGTAAAGATGGTGAAGCCACAGTCGCACATGTTAACGATTTAACACATATCGACCTGGCTCCTCAACAAATTATTTCCATCACAACATCGCTAATCCCCTTCCTGGAACATGATGACAATACTCGTGCTTCAATGGGATCAAACATGCAACGTCAAGCCGTACCACTTGTAAAACCAAGTGCACCTATAGTTGGAACGGGAATAGAGGGAATTGCGGCAAAAGCTACCGGCGAAGTAATAATTGCAGAAAGAAGCGGTAAAATTAAATCAGCCGATGCAAGCACAATAACCGTATTATATGACAACGGTAAAAAAATTACCTATGAACTCGAAACCTTCCAGAGATCAAATCAAGCCACATGCGTACATCAAAGACCACTCGTAAACAAAGGTGATACAGTCAAAAAAGGTCAAGTACTTGCCGATGGACCATCAATCGAAAACGGTGAATTAGCGCTTGGTAAAAACCTTTTGGTAGCCTATATGGCCTGGCAAGGTTATAACTTTGAAGATGCGGTTATTATTTCCGAAAAAGTCCTCAAGGACGAATGCTTCAGCTCCGTACATATTGAAACATTTACAGTTGATGTTAGAGACACAAAACTCGGGCCTGAAATTATCACCCGTGATATTCCAAATGTAGGAGACAACAGACTTAAAGACCTAGATGAAGACGGTATCGTCAGAGTCGGTGCCTCAATTAAAGAAAGTCACATTCTTGTAGGTAAAATAACTCCTAAAGGAGAAACCGAACTAACAGCAGAAGAAAGACTTCTAAGAGCCATTTTTGGCGACAAAGCCCGCGATGTTAAAGACACCTCATTAAGACTCCCGGGTGGAGAAGGAGGTAAAGTTGTCGGAGTACAAATCTTCACCAGAAAAAACGGCGACGAACTTGCAACCGGAGTAAACAAACAAATTAAAGTACACGTAGCACAAACAAGAAAAATATCCGTTGGAGACAAAGTTGCAGGGCGACATGGTAACAAAGGTGTAATCTCAATTATCGTACCTGAAGAAAATATGCCATTCATGCCGGACGGAACACCAATCGACATCATCTTAAATCCACTTGGTGTATCAAGTCGTATGAATATCGGTCAGATTTTAGAAACTCATCTTGGATGGGCGGCCCAAAAATTGGGAATCACCGTTGCCTCACCCGC
Source organism: Patescibacteria group bacterium (assembly GCA_018829865.1). GTDB lineage: Bacteria > Patescibacteriota > Gracilibacteria > UBA1369 > JAHJTR01 > JAHJTR01. The sequence continues at coordinate 3,799 of JAHJTR010000127.1, forward strand.
ACTTGATGGTATCAGCACCGAAAAAGTAAGAGAAATGCTCAAAGAAGCCGACCTACCGGAAGACGGAAAAATCCAACTTTATGATGGCTTCACCGGCGAACCTTTTGATCATAAAACAACAGTAGGTATCACCTACATCCTAAAACTCAGCCATTTAATTGAAGATAAAATTCACGCCCGTAGTGTCGGACCTTACTCACTTGTTACTCAACAACCACTTGGTGGTAAAGCTCAACATGGTGGCCAAAGATTTGGAGAAATGGAAGTATGGGCACTCGAAGCCTATGGCGCATCCCACACCCTCCAAGAAATGCTTACAATCAAGTCAGATGATGTTTACGGACGCGCAAAAGCCTATGAAGCGATTGTTAAAGGTGAATCAATCCGCAAACCCAGAACTCCTGAAAGTTTCAATGTTTTGGTTAAGGAGTTACAAAGTCTGGGCCTAAGTGTTGAACTTCTCGATCTCAAAAAAGAGGATAATATTAGCGAAGCCAATGAAAATTTCTTACCGGAAACTATGGATTTAATTGAAGAAGAAAAAGAAGTAAAAAAAGAACCTCTTGATAAAGAAATCGAAAGCAAAATCAGCAAAGAAATGCCTGTACAAGTAACAGAGACCGATCAAGATTTACTAAGGAATCCTGAAACTGTTACAAGCGAAGACCTCAGCGAATAATACTAATTTAATTCAAATATAAATCTCATGAGAACCGTAAATAAAATATTCTTAATAGGTAATCTAACAAGAGAACCGAGAACCAAAAAGACGCAAAACGGCGAAACAATAACAACTTTCGGTATTGCCACAAATAGAGAATGGACAACTAAAGGCAACGACAAGCAAAAATCAACCGAATTCCATGAAGTTGTCGCCTGGTCAAAACTGGCCGAAATATGTGAAAAACTTTTAAAAAAAGGCCAACTTATAAGCGTAGAAGGTTATCTAAAAACCCGCAGCTGGGAATCGGAAGATGGCAACAAACAATACAAAACCGAAATTGTTGCCCAAAATGTAATTATCCTGGAAAAATCAGACAAAAACTTCGAAATGCCTGATCAACCAATTGAAACTGACAGCCACTATAACGCTCCTCAAGAAAAAGAAATTCCAACAATTATTGAAGAAGAAACAAAAGAAGCACCTCCACATGAAGACAATGACGATCCAAGTGATATAAGTGACATCACAATCGATACCGAACTTGGTCTATAAAAGTAAAGTTGATCTATAAATTTATAAATTATTTACATATAACCATATGTCCATTGCAGAACAAATGAAAAAATTCACCTTTGATGCCATCGCTATTTCCGTGGCATCTCCGGAAGAAATTCTTTCATGGTCACACGGTGAAGTAAAAAAACCTGAAACAATCAATTATCGTACTCAAAAACCCGAACGAGACGGTCTCTTTTGTGAAAGAATCTTCGGGCCCACAAAAAACTGGGAATGTTATTGTGGTAAATACAAAAGAATTCGCTATAAAGGCGTAATCTGTGAAAAATGTGGAGTTGAAGTAACAAGGTCATTGGTGAGGAGAGAAAGAATGGGACACATCAAACTTGCCGTACCCGTCACCCACATCTGGTTTTTGCGAAGCACACCGAGCAGAATCGGCTTACTCCTCAATCTTCCAATAAAAACACTTGAGCAAGTTGTCTATTTTGCAGCCTACATTGTCACCGAAATCGACGACAAAGCCAAAGAAGACGGAAAAGAACAACTATTAACCGAATACAATAGCTTCAAAAAGAAACTTCAAAAAGAGTACAAAGATGTGGTTGATGAAAAAAAGGCCGAATCAAAAGCCAAAGGCCAAAACACTGAAAAAATCACCGATCAAATTTCAATAAAATATACCAAAAAAATCGAAGAACTTGATGAGCAGCATAATCAAGCCAAAAACGAACTCGACAGTTTATATGTTGGTGCCGTTATTTCAGAACACCAATATCGTGATCTATCAATGAAATTTGGCCACATCTTCAGAGCCGGCACAGGGGCTGAGTCAATCAGAGAAATTATTGCCAATATTGATTTGGAAAAATTAATTGACGAACTACAAGAAGATCTCAAAAAATCATCAGGTCAAAAACACAAGAAATTGATTAAAAGAATTAAATTCGCAGGTAGCCTACTCAAGGCCAACATTAAAGCTGAATGGATGATTCAGACTACAATCCCCATCATTCCACCTGATTTAAGACCAATGGTCCAACTTGATGGTGGTCGTTTTGCCGCGTCTGATCTCAATGATCTCTATAGAAGAGTAATTAACCGAAATAATCGTCTTAAAAAACTTATCACTATCGGAGCACCTGAAGTTATCTGTCGAAATGAAAAAAGAATGCTTCAAGAGGCCGTAGACAGTTTAATTAACAACAGCGCCAGACAAGGCCGAACAGTATTTAACGCAGGTGACAAACGAAAACTACGATCTCTATCAGATATGCTTAAAGGTAAACAAGGTCGATTCCGTCAAAACCTGCTTGGTAAGCGTGTCGATTATTCCGGTCGTTCAGTAATTGTTGTTGGACCAAGGCTTAATCTTCATCAATGTGGCCTACCAAAAACAATGGCTCTTGAACTGTTTAAACCATTTGTAATCGGTCAGCTCATTCGCGAAGGTTACGCACACAATATCAAGAATGCCGAAAAATTGATTCAATCCAGCAAAAAAGAAGTTTGGGATATTTTGGAGGAAATCACAAAAGATCACTATGTACTACTTAATCGTGCACCTACACTACATAGACTCGGTATCCAAGCTTTCCAACCGGTATTGGTTGAAGGTAAAGCGATTCAAATTCATCCACTGGTTTGTGCCGCTTTTAATGCCGATTTCGATGGTGATCAAATGGCCGTTCATGTACCTTTATCAAAACCGGCTCAAGCTGAAGCCAAACACATTATGTTATCAGCCAATAATCTACTTAAACCATCGGCTGGTGATCCAATAGTAACTCCCACACAAGATATGGTACTTGGCAACTATTATCTAACAAAAATGATTGATGGTAAAAAGGGAGAAGGATCAACTTTCGCTGATTTAAATGAAGCAATCAACGCCTACAGAATGGAATTCGTTGATTTACATGCAAAAGTCCATATTAGAATTAATGGCGAAATAAGAGAAACAACTGTTGGCAGAGCCATTTTTAATAGCTTCTTACCTGAAGAATTAGAATACAAAAATGAAACATTTGGCAAAAACCATCTCAGAGATTTAATTAGTGAAAGTTTTGATAAATGTCCCATGGAAAAAGTTAGCAAACTTGCTGATAGTTTAAAAAGAATCGGATTCAAATTCGCGACCAAGTCAGGAATCTCCATCGGACACGACGACATGAGAGTCCCCGAAGAAAAAGAAGAAATCATCAAAGACTCAGACGAAATCATCCGAAAAATTAACAATTTATTCTGGAAGGGTCTAATTACCGAAGACGAAAGATACATAAATACAATCAAAACCTGGTCGCGAGCTAAAAAAGACATTACAGAAACAATGGTCACCTCAATGAGGAAAAACGAAGAGAATGATATTTTCTACATGATCGACTCAGGCGCGCGTGGTAACTGGGGACAAATCACTCAGTTATGCGGAATAAAAGGTCTTGTGGCCAATCCGGCAGGTAAAACCATCGAATTACCGATTAAATCAAATCTAAAAGAAGGATTCACAATTCTTGAATACTTTATCGCTACCCATGGTGGACGTAAAGGTAAATCCGATACAGCCCTAAAAACAGCGGAAGCAGGTTATTTAACTCGTCGTCTGGTTGATGCGGTGCAAGATATTGTTATTAGAGAAAATGACTGCGGATCCAGCCAAATTCACGAAATCACCGAGAAAGAAAGTCAAGAAATCGGTGAAAGTTTCTTAAAAAGAATTTTCGGTCGCACAGTTATAGGTGACATCGTTCATCCTAAAACCGGTGAAATTTTAATTAATGGAGGAGAAGAAATCGACAAAGACGGCGTAAATCTTATCCAAAACGCCGACATAGGAGTTGTAAAAGTCAGATCAATTATGACTTGTCTCACAGAAAATGGGATCTGCCAAAAATGTTACGGCAAAGATCTTGGTACAAATCAAACAGCCGAGCTTGGAACTGCAGTAGGAATTATAGCAGCCCAAAGTATCGGTGAACCGGGCACACAGCTTACGATGCGTACTTTCCATATGGGTGGTGTAGCTGAAGGACAAGATATCACTCAAGGTCTTACGCGAGTTGAAGAGCTCTTTGAAGCCAGAACACCTAAGTCCCCGGCCGTTTTAACCGATATTGCAGGCAAGGTTAAAATAATTCCAAAAGGTAATCAAGGTACTGAAATCAGAATTCTTTCAGAAAAAGCCTTCGAAAGAGCCCATACTTTCCCCAGAAATTACGAAGCCAAAGTAGCGGAAGGTGACAAAGTTAAAGAAGGACTAGTTATAGCCAGAGCCACAACTTCAAAAGAATCCATAAAAAGTACGGAAAACGGAATTGTTAAAAGAATTTCCAAAGGCAAAATCGTAATCGAAACCGAAGGCAATACAGAAAAGATTTACAAAATCCCCTCCAACAAAACTATTATTGTCAAAAATGGTGAAAAAGTAGAAGAAGGACAATGCCTAACTCTTGGTCATCATAATTTAAGAGAATTACTGAAACTCAGCGGTATCTATTCCGTCCAAAAATATCTCGTACATGAAGTTCAAAGCATTTATGCATCTCAAGGTCAGTCTATAAATGATAAACATATCGAAATTATTGCCAGACAAATGCTCTCAAAAATGCGAATCATGGATCCAGGAGACGCACCTTTCTTACCCGGCGAAATCGTAGATGTAATAAAATACGAAAACCAAAACGCCGCGCTCGAAGCTAATGGTCAAGAAAGAGCCCACGCCGAAAGACTTCTACTCGGACTGACAAGAATAGCTCTATACACGGATAGTTGGCTATCAGCAGCTTCATTCCAAGAAACAATCAGAGTACTAGTCGAAGCTTCCACCACAAGAAAAATCGACGAACTGGAAGGACTGAAAGAAAATGTAATTATCGGTAAACTTATCCCGGCAGGAGAAACATTCAAAAAATTCCACAAAGCAGCAGAGGAAGCACGAGAAATGGAAGCTGCAGAAGCCGCCAAAGCCACCGAAACCGCCAAGTCCGCTTAAAAATAACAGTTAGACTTGCCAAAATACTTTTAGTCAGATAAAATCCACTCGCTTAAAATCTTAAATAAATTAATCTTATTCTATGCCTACAATTAGTCAATTAGTCCGCAACGCACGCAAAAAAGTCACTAAAAAGTCCAAAGCACCTGCATTGCAATCAACTTTCAACACATTAAAAAACAAATCAGTCGGAATCTGTTGCCCTCAAAAAAGAGGTGTTTGTGTAAAAGTAACTACAATGACTCCTAAAAAACCTAATTCAGCTCTACGTAAATTCGCTAGAGTAAGGCTTACAAACGGCATGGAAGTCAATGCATACATTCCCGGCGAAGGGCACAATCTGCAAGAGCATTCAATCGTTTTGATCAGAGGCGGCAGAGTAAAAGATCTTCCCGGTGTTAAATATCATATAATTCGAGGAACTTTAGATACGCAAGGAGTAGAAAAACGAGCACAAGGACGATCCCGCTACGGTTCCAAAAAACCTAAAAAATAATATTTATAATTTGTACAAATATTTATGAGTAAACGCAGTCTCCCAATTCCAAATTCAAACCCGATGCAAGAAAAGTTTATTAACTACATCATGCAAGATGGGAAAAAATCAGTTGCAAGAAAAATTTTCTTCGACGCTTTCGAAGAAATCCGTAAAAGAGGAAACAAAGATCCTGAAAAAATCTTTGAAAAAGCCTTAAAAAACATCACCCCAACATTAGAGGTTAGACCAAAAAGAATTGGTGGAGCAATATACCAAATCCCTTTAGAAGTAAAACCGTCAAGACAGGTTATGCTTTCACTTAGATGGCTCAGAGAAGGTTCAAGAAACCGAAAAGGTGCACCAATGTACAAAAAACTGGCTGACGAACTTTTAGACGCATCAAATGAAACGGGACACGCATTCAAGAAGAAAGAAGATACAACCAAAATGGCTCAGGCTAATAAAGCATTTGCTCACTTAGCCAGATACTAAAATGATTACGTTAAAATAAAAGCAGATCACAATGTTTAAGCAATTCGTTTGCATAATTTTTAAAAAACCAATTAATTAACAAATACTATGGCCACCGACCTAACTAAGCTACGCAATATTGGTATCATTGCACATATTGATGCGGGTAAAACAACCGTTACCGAACGTTTTTTATATTACACAGGAAGAACTCACAAAATTGGGGAAACCCATGATGGAGAATCACAAATGGACTGGATGGAACAAGAAAGAGAAAGAGGAATAACGATTACATCAGCAGCAACAACCTGTTTTTGGCAGCCAACGGACTGGGATCACAAAATCAGAATTAATATTATTGATACCCCGGGCCACGTTGACTTTACAGCTGAAGTTGAACGTTCTCTTAGAGTTCTTGATGGAGGAGTTTGCGTATTTGACGGATCACAAGGAGTAGAGCCTCAATCTGAAACAGTATGGAGACAAGCGGATAAATACGACGTACCAAGAATGGCCTTCATTAATAAAATGGACAAAACCGGCGCCGATTTTTACATGAGTCTTAACTCAATTCACGATAGATTAAGCAAAAAAGCCGTTGCAATCCAATTACCTATTGGAGCCGAATCAACTTTTGAAGCCATAATTGATCTTATTCAAATGAAAGCTTACAAATTCGAAGGTGATAAAGGTGAAAATATAGTTGAAATTCCTATTCCTGAAGATATGAATGATCAGGTTAAAGAGTACAGAGATAAAATGATAGAATGCATCTCGGAAAACGATGAAACTCTAATGGAAAAATATCTTGAAGGAGCAGAGCTTTCAGTAGAAGAATTAAGAGCCGGATTAAGGAAAGCAACAATCAACAATGATATTTACCCTGTTCTCTGCGGAACGGCATTGCAAAACAAAGGATCTCAGCTGGTATTGAACGCCGTTGCTTATTTCCTCCCCTCTCCACTTGATGTTCCTCCTATGGAAGGGAAAAATCCAACAACTGAAGCAATCGAAATCAGAAAACCAAGCTCAGATGAACCATTTTCCGCACTTGCCTTCAAAATCGCAACTGATCCATTCGTTGGTAAACTAACCTTCTTTAGAGTTTATTCAGGAAAACTGGAATCCGGAAGCTATGTCTACAACGCATCAAGCGATCAAAAAGAGAGAGTTGGTAGACTCCTACAAATGCACGCCAATTCAAGAGAAGAAATCAAAGTTGTAGAAGCCGGAGATATCGCAGCCGCAGTCGGTCTCAAAAAAACATTCACAGGTCATTCACTTTGCGCCGAAAACAGCCCAATTATTCTTGAAGCAATCGACTTTCCGGAACCTGTTATCGCAATTGCAATTGAGCCAAAAACCAAACCCGATCAAGAAAAAATGGGTATTGCACTTCAAAAACTTGCCGAAGAAGATCCAACATTCAGAGTACATACTGATGACGAAACAGGCCAAACAATCATCTCTGGTATGGGCGAATTACATCTTGATATCATCGTTGATCGTCTAAAAAGAGAATTCAAAGTTGAAGCCAATGTCGGAAAACCTCAAGTTGCCTATCGTGAAACAATTCAAAAAGAAGTTGAAATGGAAGAAAAATATGCAAAACAATCAGGTGGTAGAGGTCAATTCGGTCATGTTTTGATCAGAGTTTCACCAACTGAACCGGGCACAGGTTATGAATTTATAGATACGGTTGTGGGAGGACGCATTCCAAAAGAATTCATTCCTGCAGTTAACAAAGGTATTCAAGAAGCAATGACAAAAGGGATCATGGCAGGATATCCAATGACCGATTTTAAAGTGGAACTTTACGATGGTTCATACCATGACGTAGATTCATCTGAAATGGCCTTTAAAATTGCGGGATCAATAGCCTTTCAAAATGCGGCTAAAAAAGCGGATCCTGTAATTCTCGAACCGGTTATGAATGTTGAAGCTGTAACGCCTGAAGAATATTTAGGAGATGTAATGGGTAACCTAAATTCCAAAAGAGGACAAATATCCGAAAGTGGAGATAGAGGAATGGCCAAATTTATCCATGCTAAAGTACCTTTATCAGAAATGTTCGGTTACGCAACCGATCTACGATCAATGACCCAAGGACGAGCATCATACTCAATGGAGTTCTCTCATTACGCAAAAGTACCTAGTAATGTAGCTGAAAAAATTATCAGCGAAAGAAGTGGGAAATAAGCATAAAAAATGCTTGATTATTAATTTCTTTTCAGTTAAGATCTCCTCGCACATTTTACATTTATATATTTACAATAAACAAAATTAACCCCAATTACTATGGCAGATGTGTTTAATAGAAATAAGCCCCACGTAAATGTAGGAACAATTGGTCACGTAGATCATGGTAAAACTACATTAACCGCAGCAATCACTCAGTATTCTGCAATAAAAGGTTTTGCTCAAGCCAAGAAATTCGACGAAATCGACAATGCACCTGAAGAGAGAGAAAGAGGGATTACAATTGCCACTTCTCATCAAGAATACGAAACTGAAAAAAGACATTACGCTCACGTTGACTGTCCCGGACATGCTGATTACGTTAAAAACATGATCACCGGTGCGGCTCAGATGGATGGAGCAATTCTTGTTGTATCTGCCGCTGACGGACCTATGCCTCAAACTCGTGAACATATCCTTCTTGCTCATCAGGTTAACGTACCATACATCGTAGTATTCATGAATAAAATGGATATTGCCGATCCTGAAGTTGCTGAACTAGCTGAAATGGAAGTTAGAGAATTATTAACTAAATATGAATATCCCGGAGATGAAGTACCTATTATTAAAGGATCAGCAACAAAGGCCCTAGAAAATCCTTCCGATCCAGAAGCTACAAAATGTATTCAAGAACTTCTTGACGCTCTAGATAGCTACATCCCTGAACCGGTTAGAGAATTGGACAAACCATTCCTAATGCCTGTTGAAGATGTATTCTCAATTAAAGGTCGTGGAACTGTCGCTACCGGTCGTATTGATCAAGGTATTGTAAAAGTAAACGATGAAGTGGAAATCTCAGGAATCAAAGATACAAGAAAATTAATTGTAACAGGAGTTGAAATGTTCAAAAAACTACTTGATCAAGGTCAAGCTGGTGATAATGTAGGTATTCTACTTAGAGGTATCGAGCGAGATGAGATTGAAAGAGGACAAGTTATTGCTAAACCAGGATCAATCAAACCTCATAACAAATTCGAAGCTGAAGTTTATGTACTTACAAAAGAAGAAGGTGGAAGACATACTCCATTCTTTAAAGGATACAAACCTCAATTCTATATCCGAACAACTGATGTAACCGGTTCAATTAAACTACCTGATGGCGTAGAAATGGTAATGCCCGGAGACAACATCAAAGTAACAGTTGAGCTAGGTACACCTATCGCTATGGATGAAGGACTAAGGTTCGCAATCCGTGAAGGTGGTAGAACAGTAGGAGCAGGTGTAGTTTCAAAAATTATTGAGTAATAACCAACCTAAGGAAAGGCAAAAAAGAATATGAGTCAAACAACGCAACAAAAAGCCAAAATTCGTATCAAGATCAAGGCTTTTGATCATAAAATTGTAGATGATTCAGCTAAAATTATTATCGAAACAGCTGAAAACACCGGAGCAATGATTGCCGGACCAATTCCTTTGCCCACTAAGATTGAGAAATTCACTGTTCTCAAATCAACCTTCGTTCATAAAGATTCTCGAGACCAATACGAAATGAGAATTCATAAAAGATTGATCGATATCACAGAAAGCACACCAAAAACAATTGATTCACTAACAAAATTGAATTTGCCCGCCGGAGTTGATATCGAAATCAAAATGCTAACATAATATATTTATAACGAACGTTAATAAGCTTGTGCGGCCTTACATAAGAGCTGCATCAGGCAAATAACCTCTTCAAACACTATGGTAGGAATAATTGGCACAAAAATCGGCATGGCACGAATCATTCAGGAAGACGGTAGAGCAATACCGGTAACTGTTGTTGAGTGTCCCCCAAATACGGTAACTCAAATTAAAGACGGAGAAAAAGATGGCTATACTTCCCTTGTATTGGGATATGGTGAACTTAAGAAACCAACTAAAACGAAAAAATTTAGATTTATTCGTGAAGTTCCCCTGGAAAATGACGCTGAGTACAAAAAAGGTGACATAATCGACACAAAAGTACTCGAAGGGATCGAAAGCATATCAGTTACAGGAATTAGTAAAGGTAAAGGTTTTCAAGGTGTAATCAAAAGACATAATTTCTCTAGAGGACCTGAAACACACGGATCACATCATCATAGAGAGCCCGGTTCAATTGGCGCTTGTGCAAAACCAGGACGTGTTCACAAAGGTAAAAAGCTACCCGGTCAAATGGGAAATGCTAAAATCACCAGACATAATATCCCTATCGTTCATATTGATCACAGTAATAATCTTGTTTGTCTAAAAGGGGCAATCCCCGGATTTAAAGGCTGCTACATCCTTATGAAAAAACCTAACAACTTATAAAAACATGCAATTAGACTTATATAACCAAATCGGAGAAAAAGTAGGCCAAATTGAAGGACCGGATCAGTATTTTAATACGGCTATTAATACCGGATTGATGCATGAAGCAATGATCAGGCAAAAAGCAAATGCCAGAAAGCCCATTGCTCACACAAAAACACGCAGCGATGTTAAAGGAACAACCAAAAAGATTTACAGACAAAAAGGTACGGGAGGAGCAAGACACGGTAGCAAAAAAGCGAATCTTTTCAGAGGTGGTGGAGTAGTATTCGGACCAAGCAATAAAAGAAACTTTGAAATGGACATGCCGAAAAAAATGAGACGAAAAGCCCTGTTCAGCACTCTTTCAGCAAGAACACAAGATAACGATATATTCGGATTGGATAAATATGAAACAGAGGAAATCAAAACAAAATCATTCAATGAAATGCTTGGCAAACTGCCGGAAAGCAAAAATTATCTGTTTGTGATTCCTCAAAAGAATGAATTCATCGAAAAGTCAGCCAAAAATATTCCCAATGTTAAAGTTCTCTTGGTAAATTATCTCAATATATCTGATTTACTCAAATATCGAAAAATCGTATTCCTCAAAGATGCAATTGACAAATTATCTGAAATATTTAAAGTTAAACAGCAATAAATTTAAGAAACAATGCTAGACCAAATCATTAAATCACCGATTGTAACAGAAAAAAGTACCAAGGAGCAAAAGCTCAGAAAATACACTTTTCTCGTTACTAAAAGAGCTACAAAAATTGATGTTGCCAATGTAATTGGAAAACTCTATGGAGTTAAGGTAAAAAAAGTTAATATGGTACCCATACAAGAAAAAAGCAGAATGGCAAAAAGAGGCATTCCAATAATCAAGAGACCAAAGCAAAAGAAAGCAATAATTACTTTAGAAAAAGATCAAACACTTGATATTCATAAACTATCTAAAAAATAATGGCTTTAAAGAAGTTCAAACCAACAACACCGGCCAGGAGACAAATGACAGTAGCTTCATTTGATGAGTTAACTAAGGGCAAAAAACCTGAAAAGAGACTATTAAAAACACTCAAACAACACGCAGGTAGAAACAATGCCGGACATCTAACAGTTAGACATCGAGGCGGCGGCGTAAAACGTCAGTACAGAATAATTGATTTTAATAGAAGAGAAAAACTTAATGTTCCGGGAATAGTAACTTCAATTGAATACGATCCATACCGAACAGCATATATTATGCTCGTAACCTATCAAGATGGTGATAAGAGATATCATATTGCACCTCTCGGAATCAAAGAAAAAGATGAAGTTAGAATCGCTGAAAAGACAAAAGTGAAAAAAGGTAATCGCATGCTCATTAAAAACATTCCACTAGGTTACAATATATACAATGTTGAGCTCAAGCAAAATAGAGGAGGTCAAATGGTACGAAGCGCCGGTTCCTCAGCAATGATCAGTTCTCATGAAGGCGAAAGATCTCAGCTTACACTCCCCTCAGGTGAGGTTAGATATATTGATAAGGAGTGTTACGCAACTATCGGTAGAGTAAGCAACGAAGAGCATTCAAACATTAAAATCGGTAAAGCGGGACGAAAAAGAATGATGGGCAAAAGACCGCAAGTAAGAGGTAAAGTTATGAATCCTTGCGATCATCCGCATGGTGGTGGAGAAGGTAATCAATCAATTGGTTTGAAACATCCAAAAACTCCATGGGGAATGCCGGCACTTGGATACAAGACAAGAAGAAGAAAATATTCAAATCATCTTATTATTAAAAGCAGACATTTAGCTAAAAAGAAAAAACGTTAAATAATTTAATCACCTAAAAATGGCTAGAAGCTCAAAAAAAGGCCCATATATAGATCCGAAACTTCTAAAAAAAGTAGCGGCAATGAATGACTCAGGGCAAAGCAAAATGATCAAAACCTGGTCACGTAGTAGCTGTATCACTCCTGAATTCGTCGGTCACACCTTCGGAGTTCACAACGGCAAAGAATTCATTTCAGTATTCGTTTCTGAAAATATGGTTGGTCACAAACTTGGAGAGTTCTCCTTTACACGCAGATTCAAGGGACACGGAGGAAAAATGGCCAAAGAACAAAAGTAAATCATAATATTCTAAAATAACTTTAGACATGAAAGCAATTCTAAGACAAGTAAGACTATCACCAAAAAAAGCAAACCTAGTTGCCGGGATAATTAGAGGTAAAAAAGTTGAAGAAGCATTAAATTTACTTAAATTCACCCCAAAAAAAGGAGCAAAAATCCTTTATAAAGTAATCGCATCAGCAACAGCAAATGCAGAAAATAACTTCAAACAGGACAAAAAAAATCTCTCTATTACAGAAATTGTCGTCAACGAAGGTCCTACATATAAAAGAAGTATGCCCTGTTCAAGAGGACGTGTACATCCAATCCTCAAAAGAACATCACATATTACGGTTAATGTTGGTATCCTGGAAGAAAAAGAGGATAAAAAATCTTCAAAAAAAGCTAAAGGAACAAAAGAAATTAAGGAAGTGAAGAAAATTGAAGAAGTTGAAGAAGATAAAGCTGAAGAATCAAAAGAAGAAACTCCTTCAAAAGAATAATCATCAAATTAATAAACTAAATATTTTATTATATGGGACAAAAAGTTAATCCAAAAGCGCAAAGAATAGGGATCATCCACGGATGGGATTCAAAATGGTTTGCGACTAAGAAAAAATATACAGACCTAATACACCGAGATCTCATTCTAAGAAACAAGATTGAAACTAAATTAAAGAATGCGGGAATCTCAAGCACAGAAATTATTAGAAGCGCAGGAAGTGTAATAATAAACATTCATACAGCTAAACCGGGATTAATTATTGGTCGACAAGGTTCAAGCATTGAAAAATTAAGAGAAGAATTACAGAAGAAATTCAACGAAAAATTCGACATTAATATTATAGAAGTAAGTAAACCCGATTTAGATGCAAAACTTATTGCCGAATCAATCGCCAGACAAATTGAAAAACGAATCCCATACAGAAGAGCCTCCAAAATGGCAGTACAGAAATCAATGGAAGCAGGAGCAAAAGGAATTAAGATCAATATATCAGGACGCCTAAATGGAGTGGAAATCGCCAGATCAGAATTTTTTAAAGACGGTCGAATCCCCCTTCACACTTTCAGAGCAGATATAGACTACTCCTACCTACAAGCACACACGACATACGGAGTAATCGGTGTAAAAGTATGGGTTTACAGAAAAGATGTGTTTAAAAAAGAAGAAAATACAGTATTAGCTCAAGCAACTCCACAAGAATCCGCATAATTAATTTTATTTACAAATATGTTACTACCACGCAAACAGAAATATAGAAAACTGCAAAGAAATAGAGGCCAGTTTAAAGGTAAGGCAAATAAAGGTAATCTATTGGCATTCGGAAAATTTGGCATCAAATCAACCGAAATGGCAGAAATAACTTCAAGACAAATCGAAGCAGCCAGACGAGTGATCTCAAGAGCAACAAAAAGAGGTGGAAAAACCTGGATCAGAATCTTCCCACATAAACCTATCACTCAGAAATCAGCAGAAACACCTATGGGAAGCGGAAAAGGTACAGTTGAATACTATGTATCACTAGTAAAACCCGGAACAGTAATATTTGAAATGGACGGAGTAACGGAAGAAATAGCAAAAAAAGCATTAAAATTAGCCGCATATAAATTACCAGTCGGTTGCAGATTCATTACAGCTCATAAAGATTAAAAAATTATGTTAACAAAACAAGAAATTCAAGCCTCAAGCATAGACGCTCTCCAAAAAGAGCTAAGTGGCGCACGAACTGAACACCACAGATTAAAGATTGGCTTGGCAACCAAGCATATCAAAAATTCACACGATGCAGATCTTCAAAAAAAATATATTGCTAGAATACTGACTCAATTGAATGATTTACGAAAAAACGCTCCCGCAAAAAAAACAGAGGAAAATAATGAACCATCTAAATAATCTAATACAGAATAAATATGCGAACTAAAACAGGAATAATCACCAGCGATAAAATGGATAAAACAGTTGTAATAACTGTTCATACATATAAAAATCATCCCAAATATAAGAAAAGATATAGAGTTTCTAAAAAGTTTTATGCACACGATCCTGAAAACACGCATAAAGAAGGTGAAACCATCACCATTTACGAACAAAGACCACTCAGTAAACTTAAGAGATGGACAACAATTAAACCGGAAAACGCTATTGAACCCCAAAAAGAGGCAGAAAAAACTACAAAAGACATTGATAAATCAGAATAAATCACTATAATTTGATAACTTGCTAAAATACACTCATGATCCAATCTCAATCAAGATTAAAAGTCGCGGATAATACAGGTGCCAAAGAGGTAATGTGTATCAAGGTGCTCGGTGCCAGTAAAGCAAGATATGCCAGGATTGGAGATGTTATCGTTGTGACTGTAAAAAAAGCTGCTCCCAAAGGAGCCGTAAAAAAAGGAAGCATAGAAAAAGCTGTTATCGTAAGGACTAGAAAAGAAACCGGAAGAAAAGATGGATC
Source organism: Patescibacteria group bacterium (assembly GCA_018829865.1). GTDB lineage: Bacteria > Patescibacteriota > Gracilibacteria > UBA1369 > JAHJTR01 > JAHJTR01. Next base: position 18,962 of record JAHJTR010000127.1, read on the forward strand.
ATATATCAGATTCGATGAAAATGCAGTTGTAATATTAGGTAACGATAAACAACCAAAGGGAACCCGTGTCTTTGGACCGGTAGCAAGAGAACTCCGAGAAAAACAATTCCAAAAAATAATATCATTGGCACCCGAAGTTTTATAAATAATTATCATCCATAAAATAATGAAAGTTAAAGTAGCAGACACCATATTGGTTGGAGCAGGAAAAGATAAAGGTAAAAAAGGCAAAGTTATAAGAGTTTTTAGAAAAACCAATAAAGTTACTGTTGAGAAAATTAACATCAAGGTTAAACATATAAAGAAGAGTCAATCAAGAGCTGGAGAAAAAATCACATTCGAAGGACCTATCGACGCATCAAATGTCGTAGTAATCTGCCCAAGCTGCAGCAAACCGAGTCGAATCGGTTATAAAAAAGAAGAAGGTCAAAAAAAGCAGAGAATCTGCAAAAAATGTAAAGAAACAGTTGATGTAAAACAAGCAACAAAAACTACTCGTACTAAACGTAAATAATCAATCATAATGTCAAAAGATATCACCCTAAAACAAGAATTCGAAGAAAAAATCCTACCCGAATTACAAAAGGAACTCGGCATCAAGAATAAAATGGCCGTACCAAGAGTAAAAATGGTTAAGATTAATGTGGGAATCGGTTCATATCTCCAATCCGGAGGCAGCAAAGATCCTTCATCAATAGTAGAAAACGTAGCTCAAATTACAGGGCAAAAACCAGTAGTAACCAAAGCAAAAAAAGCGATCTCAAATTTCAAGTTAAGAGAAGGCATGCCGGTTGGCGTAGTTGCAACACTAAGAGGAGCAAGAATGTATGATTTCTTAAGCAAGCTCGTAAATGTTGTTTTACCTAGAGTAAGAGATTTCAGAGGAATTCCCGATAAAAGCTTTGATGGTAGAGGTAATTACAGTCTTGGACTTAAAGAACATTTAGTCTTTCCAGAAATCAATCCGGATGATATAACTAAAGTCCATGGAATCGAGATCACAGTAGTAACAACAGCAAAAAACAATGATGATGCCTATAAACTACTTGTAAAATTAGGCTTCCCATTCAAAAAAGCTAAAACTAATTAACATCCCTATGTCAAGAACAGCCATCGTAGTAAAATGCAAGAAAAAAAAGGAAGCTCTTCTAAAAAGCTTAAGCAGCGGAAAGAAACCAAAATTCCCAACACGAGTATATAATAGATGTCGCTTATGCGGACGACCACGCGGTTATATCAGAAAATTCGATATGTGCCGCATCTGTTTCAGAGAACTGGCTCAAAAAGGCCTACTGATGGGAGTAAAAAAATCTTCCTGGTAAAATATTTAATTTGGAAATAATATGACAACCGACCCAATCGCAGATCTATTAACAAGAATTCGAAACGCCGATAAAGCGAATAAAAAATCGTTGTTAATACCTTACTCAAAAATTAAGGAAAATATCTGCAAAATACTTAAAAATAACGAATTCATTAAAGACGTAAAAGTAGTCAAAGAAGGAAAATTTGAAGAGATAAAAGTTACTCTTTCAAATAGAGATTATCCAATTAATCTAAAAAGAATCAGTAAACCGGGCCAACGAATATATCTAAATTATAAAGATATTAAACCCGTACTAAATCGTCTGGGTTTATCAATTGTCTCCACTTCAAAAGGCTTAATGACAGATAAAGAAGCACGCATTAAGAAAATTGGAGGCGAAATACTATGTGAAATTTACTAATCTCAAACAATGTCAAGAATAGGAAAACAACCAATTCAGGTACCTCAAGGAGTAGAAATTAACTACACCGATAGAACTATTAAGGTAAAAGGCCCTAAAGGTGAACTCGAATTTAAACATCACCCTAAAGTTAAACTTGAAATTACAGATGACCAGATCATCGTAACTCCTCAAAACGATAATTATAGTAATATGCACGGTCTTACTAGAACGCTCATTAATAATATGGTTGAAGGAGTAACAAAAGGCTTCGAGAAACAATTGGAAATTCAAGGAGTCGGTTACAAAGCACAAATTCAAGGTAAAAAAGTTAATTTGGCACTTGGATACTCTCATCCTGTTGAATATACTCCCCCAGAAAGTGTAAATGTAGAAATGGATAAGGATAAAAAGAATATAATAATTGTTACAGGCATTGATAAACAAGCTGTTGGAGAAGTAGCAGCACAAATCAGAAAATTCAAACCGCCTGAGCCATACAAAGGCAAAGGTATCCGCTATGTTGGTGAACATGTAACTCGTAAAGCAGGTAAAACTGCCTCCAAAGGAGCTTAAATTTAAAAAATATGAAACCTAAAAAAATACTGGACAGATTAAAAAGGGCAAGAAAATCAAAGGCTAAACTATTAGTCAGCAGCCCCGACAAACACAGACTTATTGTCTATCGCAGCTCATGCCATATTTATGCCCAGCTCATTGAGCCGGCAACCGGTAATATTATCGCTGCTTCATCAGATATGAAAGTCAAAAAAGGCAATAAAGTAGAAAAAGCCGAGCAAGTTGGCAAAGATATTGCCAAGGCGGCACAAGAGAAAAAAATCACCGAAGTTTGCTTTGATCGAAACGGATTTAAATATCATGGCAGAGTTAAAGCGGTCGCAGAAGGAGCCAGAGGCGAAGGGCTAAAATTTTAATTAAATAATACATTTTTAAGTAATATGGGAAAACCTCACGCAAAAAAACAACATCATAAAAAAGAACCCAAAGAATTTGACGAAGAAGTTATTCAAATTGATCGGGTTACCCGTGTAGTAAAAGGTGGACGAAGATTAAGATTCAGAGCTACAGTTGTAATTGGCGATCGAAAAAATAGAGTTGGTATCGGTGTTGGAAAATCAAGTGAGGTAGCCGGCGCTATTCAAAAAGCGGTAGCAAGAGCTAAAAAAGACCTTATCACTATACCAATTACCTGCAAAACCATTCCTCATCAGATCAATATCAAGTATAAAAGTGCTAAAGTATTACTTCTACCTGCTGCACCCGGAACAGGAATCATCGCAGGAGGAGCCGTAAGAAAAGTATTGGATCTCGCAGGCATTCACAATGTACTCAGTAAATCTTTTGGATCTTCAAATAGAGTTAACTGTACTAAAGCAGCCTTTAAAGCACTCAGTAACTTAAGAACAAATCCCCATCTGAAATATATAATTGAGGAAGAAAAAAAAGTTGTAAACTACGCGGATAATAAACCTGAAGATCGCTCAGCCAAACCCCATCACACAAGAAAACCTCAATCAGCAAAAAAACCTCATCACATAGATAAGAAACCGATCGAAACTAAAAAACCGGAAGCAACAAAAGCAGAAGCATCCGCCAAGGAAACTCCTGCAAAAGAAACACCAAAAAAAGAAGCTGATAAAAAATAACCATCTGTAATTTTATAAAAGACTAATATGTACGAACAAGATTTAAAACCCAATAAAGGAGCTAAACAACGCAAACAACGTGTTGGTAGAGGCGATGGTAGTGGCCGCGGAAATTACAGCGGAAGAGGAATGAACGGTCAAAGTTGTCGAAGTGGAGGAAAAAGAAGACCTGGATTTGAAGGAGGTCAAACTCCTCTATACCAGAAAATGCCTAAATTGAAAGGATTTAAAAATCCAAATAGAGTTGAATATCAAATAGTAAATCTTTCAAGCCTCGATATATTTAATGACGGAGACACAGTTGATATAAACAGTCTTTTAGCAAAAGGACTAATTAAGAGTAAAGTTAAACCAATAAAATTACTTGGAAACGGTGAAGTTACAAAAAAACTGACAATCAAAGTTGATACAGCTTCAAAAAGCGCAATTGAAAAAGCCGAAAAAAGCGGAATTACAGTTGAAATTACAGCCCCAAAAAAACCGAAAACCGAGAAAAAAGAGAAATCAAAAAAGAAGGGAGCCAAAGCAAACAAAACTGAACCAAAAAACGACAAAGAAGAAACACCAATCAAAGAAGATAAAGAAGATAAAAAAGAAGATACTGAATCAACGGAAGGAAAATAAAATCGCCTAAAAATAAAATCATGCTCAAATATTTAAAGCAAATCTGGAATTCCAAAACACTACGTAAAAAAATCCTTTTTACGCTTTTTGCTATTATCATTTATCGACTGGCCGCTCACGTTTCTATCCCAAACATCAATCTGGAAAATGTAAAAGAGATGTTTAATAGTAATCAGCTTTTAGGAGTATATAATCTGTTAACCGGTGGTAGCGCCTACAGATTCTCCATAATCATGATGGGACTGGCCCCATATATTAATGCCTCAATCATCATGCAGCTACTTACCGTAGTGGTACCTAAACTTGAAGCATTATCAAAAGAAGGTGAACACGGCAAAAAGATGATCAACAAATACACGAGATATTTAACCATTCCTATCGCTATCATGCAATCATATGGAATGATCCTCATTCTTAATTCCAGCTCAGATCCCACAAAAAGAATTATCGAAAATGCCGGCGAATTAACCGTGCTAATCCCAATAATGCTTACTGTAACAGCAGGTACTTTATTCCTGGTTTGGCTGGGAGAATTAATGACAGAAAAAGGAATTGGTAACGGTGTATCATTATTAATCACCGCAAGTATATTATCGGGTATTCCAACAAGCATAGGTGGAGCCTTATCAATCGCAGGAGGAACCAATGATACCAAAATGCTGTACGCTTATGTTGGCATTATTATTATCACAATTCTGCTCACAATATTTATAATTTTAATAACCGAAGCCCAGCGGCAAATTCCAATTACCTACGCCGGTCGAGGTATTAAAGCTCGCAGCGAAAACTCATCATTACCAATAAAAATCAATCAAGCGGGAATGATTCCAATTATCTTTGCCGTTTCCGTTTTGAGTTTCCCTCAATTGCTTTCCAGAATAATCTCAAGTGAAAACAAATTCATCTCTGACATCCTAAGTTATTTCAGTTCATCATTTAACAGCGGCAGCGTCGCCTATCTGATCACATATTTATTATTGGTACTGGGATTCACTTATTTCTATGTAAGTATAACTTTCAACCCCAAGCAAGTAGCCGAAAATATTCAGAAAAAAGGAGGTTTCATCCCCGGAATCAGACCAGGCAAACAAACAGCGGAATTCCTCCAATCAGTCTCATCAAAATTAACTCTTTTTGGCGGCTTATTCCTTGGATTCGTAGCCGTATTCCCTCTCCTTATCCAATTCATATTTAAGAATCAATTGAATTTGGGAGGAGATATCCCCCTCTTAATCAGCGGAGCCGGAATGATTATTATTGTCGGAGTTGTACTGGAATTATTCAGACAAATCAACGCACAATTGATAATGCATGATTACGACAAGCTCTACTAATTCGGCTAAAAACCCAGTTTGAACCCTTTAATAATTAACATATTACCCCCTATGGATTTAGTATTCTTTGGCATGCAGGGTTCAGGTAAAGGAACACAAGGCGCACTTATCGCTAAGAAATTTAATCTGAAAGTTTTTGAAACGGGTGGAGAATTAAGAAGATTAGCCAAGGAGGACTCCCCTCTCGGCAAGAAAATAAAAAGCATCATCGAAGCAGGCAAATTGGTAGACAACGAAATAGTAATGGAGATCATAGAAAATTTTATGGAGCATCTTGAACCGAACCAAAACGTACTTTTCGACGGAATCCCAAGATCGCAAGTACAAGCCAAAAGCTTCAATGAATTACTTGAAAGAAAAGGTCGCATTTTTAAAGGAGTGCTAATCAAAATAACCGAAGAAGTCGCTTTATCAAGACTATTAACCCGGAGAATTTGCGAAAGCTGCAAAAAAGTTTTCCCCGCTGATTTCACAGCCAACTCTTGCGCCGCATGTAACGGCAATTTGATAACAAGAAAAGATGATAACGAAGAAGCCATCAAAACCAGATTGCACGCCTTTACAAGCGAAACATTACCAGTAATTGAAGAATATCAAAAAAATGGTAAAATGATCGAGGTCGATGGGACAAAAAGAATTGAAGAGGTAGATAAAGAATTACAAATAATTCTCAGTCCCTTGCTTGAGTCCTAAATATCCATTAATAAAACATCGATTACAGATCAAATAATTATAAAAACCCAGCAACAAATTGAATCCATGCGCAAAGGTGGCAAAATTTTGGGCACGATTTTGAATGAATTAAAAAAAATGCTCGCTCCCGGTATTTCCACAATGGATTTAGAAAAAAAAGCTGAATCACTTTTTCAAAAATTCAACGTTAAGCCCTCATTTAAGGGATATAACGGTTATCCATATATTTTGTGCACCTCCATCAACAACAATGTAGTGCACACCTTCCCTTCAAATAAGCATATCCTGAATAACGGTGACCTGATCAATGTCGATTGCGGTGTTATTTATGGAGGATTACACACCGACAGCGCATTTACAGAAGTTATCGGCAACAAAGGCCATAAAACGATTGAATTTAAA
>JAHJTR010000128.1 GCA_018829865.1 Patescibacteria group bacterium
ATGCGGCTTCAAAAATATTTGGCGATGTGTGGAGTGGCTTCTCGTAGAAGGGCTGAAGAGTTGATTTTGGATGGGCGGGTTGAGGTTAACGGCGTTGTTGCTGATGTTTTGGGGACAAAAGTTGATGAGGAGGTTGATGAGGTTTTTTTGGATGGTGAAGTTGTTCGGTTTGAACGTAAAGTATATTATATGCTTAATAAACCTGCGGGTTATATCTGTAGTTTGAGTGATTATCATGCGGAAAAGTTGGTTTCAGAATTGATTCCTGTTGATTTGAGGATTTTTCCGGTTGGTAGACTTGATAAAGATACTGAGGGTTTGCTTATTATGACCAATGACGGAGATTTCGCAAATAATGTTATTCATCCGGCTAAGAAAATTGCTAAGGAGTATGAGGTTCATTTAACAAGTCCTTTAACCTCTGAGGAGATACAGAAGCTGAAAAAGGGGTGTTTGCTGGATGATGTAACTGTTAGCATGGCGGATATTCTCCCTCAAGAAAAAAACATTTATAATATCGTAATTTATCAAGGGCGCAAGCGTCAAATTAGGAGGATGTTTGAGCAGATGTATATAAATGTAGTATATTTGAAGAGGATTCGGATTGGAGATTTGAAATTGGGTGATCTGGAGGTGGGGGAATATCGAGAACTTAAAGAAGAGGAGATTAATCTTTTTTAAACAAAAATAAAAATGCTCAGAGCTTTTCTTGCACTTTCATTGATTGCTAATTTGAATTCGGCCCCAGAAGCGGATCAGGAGTTTATTGATTCTTCCAAGTGGCAAGCGGCTTCTCTTTTGTCTATTCCGTCTGTGCCGATTAAGGATGCGTCTTATGTGCGTCCTGTAATTGGTGCTGAGGGGGCGATTGCCGTTGATCTTGAGACCGGCGAGATTTTGTTCTCCCAAAATAATCATAGATCGAGGTCGATTGCCAGCCTTACAAAAATTATGACGGCGATTGTGATTTTGGAAGAGAATAATTTGGATGAGATTGTGACAATTAGTAAAAAGGCTTCAAGTGAGATTGGGTCTCAGATTTATCTGAAAGAGGGTGAGCAGATGACTGTGCGGAATTTGCTTACGGCTTTGCTTATTTCTTCCGCAAATGATTCGGCTTATGCTCTTGCGGAATATAATGCGGGCTCGGTTGAGAATTTTGTGGCTAAGATGAATAAAAAAGCCAAGCTGCTTGGTTTATATAATACAAGCTTTGCGAATCCCGTGGGGCTGGATGATTCTAAAAATTATTCGACTCCTTATGATTTGGCGATTCTTGGTAGATATGCTTATAGAAAGCCGTTTGTGGCGGAAACCGTTGGGATTAAAGAAACCACGGTCAGCTCGATTAACGGGCTTAAACATACGGTTGTGAGTACTAATAAAATTTTGGGTGGTTATTTGAATATTGAAGGGATTAAAACAGGGAAAACCGAGGATGCCGGGCTTTGTTTGATGGCTATCGGAAATAATGGTGATGGGAGGAAGGTGCTTGCGATTGTGCTTGACAGTCCCGATCGGTTTAAGGAAACTAAGATCTTGTTAGATTGGGCCTTTAGGGCTTATAAATGGTAAAATTATGGAATCGTTTTCTGAAGAGACAATTAGAAAGATAGTTTTAATTTTTGGGTCGATGTTGGCTTCGTTTGTGATGGCGATGCTTATTGCTCCGTTTTTTATTAAGTCTCTTTATAAATATGGAATAGGACAGCAGATTCGTGAGAATGCGGTTGATGGTAAGGCGGCTTCGCTTTTTAGAAAGTTGCATATCGGGAAAAAAGGAACTCCGACTATGGGTGGTGTGCTTATTTGGGGGGTAGTTGTGGCGGTTGTTGTGCTGAGCATGCTGCTTGAGGCTCTTGGTTATACCAAGTTTTCGTTATGGAATCGGGCGGAGACTTATTTGCCGGTTTTTACGTTGATTACCGTGGCGATTTTGGGGGCTGTTGATGATATTTTTAATATTAAGAATATAGGAGGAGCTAAGGGGATTAAGGTTAAGCCAAAAATGTTTTGGTTGATTTTGTTTGGAGTGATCGGGGCGCTATGGTTTTATTTCAAGCTGGATTGGGATATGAGGCCGATTTCTATACCCTATGTGGGGCTTAGGGATATTGGTTTTTGGGTGGTTCCTTTGTTTATTTTGGTGATTATTTCCAGTGCGAATGCTGTAAATATAACTGATGGTTTGGATGGGTTGGCCGGTGGTCTTTTGGTTATTGCTTTTATTTCGTTTGGAGTGATTGCTTATGCTCAGGGATTATTTATTTTATCCGCTTTTTGTGCGGTTGTGGCTGGCGCTATAATGGCGTTTTTGTGGTTTAATGTGCCTCCGGCGAGGTTTTATATGGGGGACACGGGATCGCTCTCTTTAGGGGCGACTTTGGGTGTGATTGCGATGTTAACGAATTCTGTTTTCATTTTACCGATTATCGGTTTTGTTTTTGTTATTGAGACTCTTTCTTCGTTGATTCAGATTTTTTCTAAGAAGTTTTTTAACCGAAAGGTTTTTCATATAGCTCCGTTTCATCATCATCTTGAATATATTGGATGGGCGGAAACTAAAATAACTCTCCGTCTTTGGATTGTTGGAGGATTAGTGGCTATGTTTGGAATTATACTTCGATTAATTAGTTAGAGGGTAGCAGTAAAAAAACTCCGTTCGTGAAGTATTCGGGAGTGGGATTTGGTCGAAATGGCTTTTAATCCAATTCTTTCAGGTTTTGACTTTCAAAGTAGAGGTCTAAGATAGCTTTGTGAGTTTTTTGCGTGCTTGCGTTTGGTGTTGCCGCTTTTTGGTCGAGGATAGCCGTTTCTAAAATGTTTTCTTCCTCTGAGTTGGCGATTATTTCGGGGATGGTTTCACTGCTTGAATCAGCAGCTGCTAATGATGATTGAGGGAGTAGGCCTATACTATTTTGATAATTGTCCAATTTAACTTTGATTGCTAGAATTATTGATTCGCCGGTTTCGGGGTCTTCGTTTTTAAGAATTCTCGCTTCTTCGGCGATTTTGGCTAATTCTGTTTTGTAGTTGTTTAGGAGATTTGTGGCTTCTTCCATTTTGCCTTCAGCTATTAAGATTTCA
>JAHJTR010000129.1 GCA_018829865.1 Patescibacteria group bacterium
AAAACGCCTTCAACGCCATTGCCGGTTTCGATGCGGAATGCGCGATCGTTGATGACTGTTACCAGCAATATGCCGTTATCGACGTCGTCTTTGCCGATGCCCCAGGTGTTGAAGACTTTGTAGGTGAAGCGGTCGATGTCACCAAATTCTTGGCCGTCTAGTGTTGAGATAGTTAAAATCGCGATTTCGGCAGTTGTGGCTTTTTCGATCGCGGCGATTTGCGCGTTTAAAAGGGCTTCTTGTTCATTTGTGAGCACGTCTGCCAAGTCGCTTACATAATTTGCCGGTTTTTGTGGGAGGGTTTCGCTAGTTGCGTTGGCCGGCTTTTCGTCTGATTCGACAGGTGTTGGTAGGGGAGTTGATGGAGTTTCTGTGGCGGCAGGTGCTTTGATAGATCCAAGTGGAGCCAGTGGATTGAGCGGATTAACTTGGGCATTGGTGTTTTTTAGGGAGGAGGGAGCTGCTATTAGCGTTAAACTTATAGCTAAAAAAAGGATCGATAGGGTTTTGTTGAGAAGTTTTTTGTTTTTTGTCATTAATTCGATATTAATCGGTTTCTTTAATTAGTCCGATAATTTCTTCAACTAAGGCTGCGCCAAAAGGATAATCCATTCTGATTGGTCCCAGAATTCCCATGTAGCCGTTGAATCCTTCAAGTTTGTATTTTGTGACGACCAGGCTGCAGGACTTGATGTTTTCGATGATGTTTTCTTCGCCAATGAAAATATTGGCTTTGTCTTCAATAATATCCAATTGTCCTAAAATGCTTACGAAATTGTCGTTGTTTTCAAGAACTTCAATAACTTGGCTGGCTTGAATTGGGTTATGGCTGAATTCGGGTTGTTTGAGCACATTGGAAAGGCCGAGATAAAAGGTTCGTTTGTTGTCGGGGAGAGTTGCGAAGCTAACATTTTGGCTTGTTCTGGCTAGGATTGATACGGCGTCGTATATTTTTTCGCGGGCTTTTTCTACTTTGTATTGTTCAAAAACTTTGGCGATTTCGGTTTGTGCGGTTTTTTTTGCTTTTTCGAAATCAGCTAACTCCTCAACAAATTTACGATAACCAAGGCTGGTTGGGATTCTGCCGGCGGATGTGTGCGGTTGATAAATTAGTCCCTCTTTTTCCAGCGTTGCCATTTCGCTTCTAATGGTGGCCGGGCTTACTTTGAAATCGTAACTTACGAGTATGGTTTTTGAGCCAACCGGTTCGGCGGTTTGGATGAAATGGTTGATGATGGCTGAGAGGATTTTTTGTTTGCGATCCATTTTTTGTTAAAAGAGACTATTATTGTTTGGTTGTACGTTAATATTATATTATATCAGTGTTATAGACCAACCATTTTTGAAATATGTGTACTGATTTTCCCCGGGGATTTTTTGAGAACTGTTTTTCTATAATTTCCCCCCAACATAAGCGGCTAAATCAACCAATCTGCAACTATAACCCCATTCGTTGTCGTACCAAGCGAGGATTTTTATCATGTTGCCGTCTAAAACCATTGTTGAAAGGCCGTCGATTATTGAGGAGTAGTTGTTACCAACGTAGTCGATTGAAACGAGTGGTTCGTTGCTGAAGTCCAGGTATCCTTTTAATTCTCCTTCGGAGGCTTCTTTGAGTGCTTCGTTTACTTTTTCGACGGTGGTTTCTTTTTCTACCTCAATCACTAAATCAACTAAAGAAACAGTTGGGGTTGGGATGCGGATTGATAGGCCGTTTAATTTGCCTGCTAACTCGGGAATTACCAGTCCGATGGCTTTTGCGGCTCCGGTGCTTGTTGGAATCATTGAAAGAGCGGCTGCTCGGGCTCTGCGTAAGTCTTTGTGTGGTAGGTCCAGTATTTTTTGATCGTTTGTGTAGGAGTGAATAGTCGTCATTAATCCTTTCTTAATCCCGTATTGATCATTGAGAACTTTTGCTGCGGGTGCCAAGCAGTTTGTTGTGCAAGATGCGTTTGAGATAATGTGCTCGTCCTCCGGTTTGTAGGTGTTTTCATTAACTCCCATTACGATTGTTCTCATTTCATCTTTACCGGGTGCTGAAATTATGACCTTTTTGGCTCCTGCCGCGAGATGCTTGCCAGCTCCCTCCTTATCCCTAAAAACCCCTGTACACTCAAGTACAATATCAATTTCAAGATCTTTCCATGGCAGATTTTCGGGGTCGCGATCAGAAACGCAAATTACCTCTTTGCCATCGACGGAAAACTTGGTGTCGCTGATTTTTTCGATTTTATTATTAAGGCGCCCGTATACGGAATCATATTTTAGGAGATGAATGGTGGTGTCTATCCCTCCTAAATCATTAATTGCAACAATATCAATGCTGTTTTTTAAGAGATTAGCTCTAAAAGTGTCACGGCCGATTCTACCGAAACCGTTAATGGCGACTCTGGGTTTAGACATTTTTTTTAAGTTAAGAAAATTATGTGCTTAATGTATAATAATTTTATTGTATTATGCAACCTTGACAGATTATATATTTTTTGTTATAAATTGGGCTAACGTAAAATATTAACTATTGGATTAATGCTCGTAATCACAAGTGATGTGCGTAACGAAATTGATGATCATGCCCTTGAATTAGCCTTTGATGTGCTAAACGATGGTGGTGTGATTGCTTATGCGACTGATACTTGTTATGGGTTTAGTTGTGATGCTACAAAGCAAAAAGCGGTTGATAGATTGCGTTTTATGAAGCAAATGCTTGTAGATAAGCCAATTTCGCTTATTTTTGATAGTATGGATCATGTGATGAGATGGGTGCGAATTGATGATAGAGGGCTTACACTTGCGGCTAAATATTGGCCGGGGAATCTTACTATTGTGGCTAATAAGCGCGTGGAAATGAAGAATAGGGAATATGCCAATAAAGGTATTGATACTATTGGTTG
>JAHJTR010000015.1 GCA_018829865.1 Patescibacteria group bacterium
CTCATCCCATCAAAATAAGCTAAAGCACTGGAAAAAACAGGGATAGCAACACCTATTTCATTTGCTCGAATACAAACATTCCTCAGGGCCCCGATCGCTCCCTTAAGCGAATCCGCAATCTTCGGTATTTCAAACAAATGATTCATTGCCTTCTCCTCATAGGCCTCAGTTAATTCCTCAAGAATTTTTGCTCGAATAATGCAGCCACCCTGCCAAATACGCGCTATTTCAGATAAATTAATATCCCAGTTTTCCTCTTTTGCTGCTGCCTCAATCAACGCAAAACCCTGCGCATAACAACAAATAATAGCTGCATAAAGGGCTTGTTCTAATTTTTCAATATTCTCATCCGAAAAAACATCGCTCTCAATTACACTCATATTCAAACTCTCGCTGATTTTCTTCCTTAAATCAATTTCACTTGAATTATATCTGGAAAAAACCGCCTCTGAAATACAAGAAACGGAGATACCTCTCTGTAATCCATCAATCGCAGTCCATTTGCCTGTTCCTTTTTGAGCCGCTCTATCCAGTATTTTATCCACCAAATACTCATCACTATTATCATCTTTTTTTGCCAAAACCCTCGCTGAAATCTCCAATAAATATGAATTCAATTTCCCCTCATTGAATTTTTCAAAAATCTCCCCTATTTCATTTGCTTTAAGTTTATATTTTTTCCGGAGAATATCGTAAGCCTCCGCCATGAGCTGCATTATGCCGTATTCAATTCCATTATGAACCATTTTTACATAATGCCCGGCACCATTTTTGCCAATATATGTCACACATGAATTCCCTTTAAAATCCTTGGCAGCTATAGCAGTTAGTACTTCAGATACCTGATCATAAGCACTTTTGTCGCACCCCGGCATCAGACTTGGCCCTTTAAGCGCACCTTCTTCCCCTCCTGAAATCCCGCATCCTATAAAAAGCAATTTTTTCTCCTTCAAAATAATCTGCCTTCTCTGAGAATCACGATAATTGGAATTTCCCAAGTCCATTATAATATCACCCTCATCAAGCAAAGGTATCAGGCTGCTAATCATCACATCCACCGCGGCCCCTGCCTTAACCATCAAAATTATCTTCCTGGGTTTTTCTATTTTTTTTACAAAATCCTCCAGCTCATTTTCTCCGCTTAAATACGCGCTTCCGAAGTTTTTAACAAAATCAACAGTTTTCTCGGAGGTACGATTAAACACAACTGTTTTAAACTTTTTATCTGCAATATTGCGCGCCAAATTCTCTCCCATGACGGCCAGTCCAATGAGTCCTATTTGGGCTTTGTCTTCAGTATTATCCATATCTAGTTAAGTTTATATTTTTTGTAATTCAAGCAATAATTATCTCCCTCCTTCCTATAAATATCATTGGCTTTCATAATTATTCCGCAAGCCTCCTCATAATCTTTTACATTATTTACATTCGCCAAATCACTTTGGCTGATCAAATCATTCTTAAGCGGCCATTTTTTAACCCATTCAATCAGTTCCGCCCACATTTCACCGACCAAAATAATCGGCATCGAGCAAATATGCTTAACTTGCATCAATTGCCATGTGTAAAAAAATTCAAGGCAAGTGCCTATTCCCCCCGGCATTATCACAGCTACATTCGAAAGAACCATAAAATGATCCAGCCGATCAGAAAATTTCCCAAAATGCTGGGTTAAATCCAAATGATTATTTGCCTTAGCCTCAAAAGGCAGCTCAATAGTTAAACCAATTGAATGCGAATTATTGTTTTTATTCCCATCACGATGCCCTTTATTAGCCGCCTCCATCAGGCCCGGCCCACCCCCGGTCACAATATCAAAATTATTTTCCCCCATCTTTTTGGCCAGATTATAAACCTCAATATATCTACTATCATCAGATTTTATCCTTGCTGACCCAAAAATCGCCACTCTAAAGTGTTTTTCTTCAACCTCATTTTCAATGGAGTTATTCATTTTTTAAAAAGTCTTTAGCCAGTTTTTTAGTCAATTCAACCCCCGGCTGATTAAAAGCATTAATCTCAAAAAGCTCCCCTAAAAACGCTATAGATGCCTCAAACAACATAAAAAGCCCTCCCATAATCTCTTCATTAATTTCACTTACGCTAATCTTAATATTCGGCCTATTATTTTGCGTCAAAGAATAAATCGCAGCTTTAAGCTCAGTATTCATCAGTTTATTAAACGTCACCCCTTCCAAATATTCCAGACCTTCAAGCCCATAACCGGGAATCTCAATCTCATTTTTATGCTTCAAAACCTCAACAAAAATAAAAAATTTATCATTCGGCCCTTCATTAAAAAGTTGATTTTGGGAGTGTTGATCGGTTACACCCAGGGCCTTAACCGGGGTCAGCCCAATATTAACAATCTCCCCATTATCATTTTTTGCCTTACCTATGCTTTCGGCAAGTAATTGAATATGCCAATCCGCAAAACGAATCAGTCTTTGTGAATAGGGCATCAGCACAGTAATATTCTTATTTTTTTTTGCGAGGAGGTATTGAGCGTACGCAATTTTAAAAGGCAAATTTTGCTCAAAATCCTCAGTTAAAAAAACATCCCGCATTTTTTGCGCTCCTTTGATCAAAGCTTCAATATCAATTCCAATCAATCTTGCAGGCAAAAGCCCAACCGAAGTCAATACAGAGAATCTCCCTCCTACATTATCAGGAACAACAAAGCTCTTAACACCTTCCGTGTCAGCAATTTCACGCAGATGACCAACTTTCGCATCAGTCACAAAAACAAAATTCTTGGTAAAATCCAAATTTTTATCCTCAAACTTCTTGCGAAAATAAAAAAACTGCGAAAGAGTTTCAACAGTGCCTCCCGACTTGGAAATAACTATAAACAGAGTTTTTTCATAATCAATCGCCCCATCAATCTGCCCTATCAAATCAGGATCAATATTATCCAAAACATGTAATTTCGGCCCCTTTTCAGAGCAAAGCATATCCTCATGAATATATTTGAGACTCTGTTTCAGACAAATCGTACCCAAAGCTGAACCACCAATGCCCAAAACCACGATATCATCATATTTTCCTTCAATCTCTTCATGATACTGATTAATTTCATCTATAATTTCCTTATTATCAATGGTTTTATAAAAACCCTGCTTTCTGTCATGGATTTTATTCAAATATTCCCCGATAATTTCAGATTTGATAGTGAAATCATCTTTCTGAACGCCATTAGCGGTATCCTGTAAAAACAGATTATCGAAATCAATTTTAATCATTTTTTCAAGTATTTCTAAATTCACAAAAATTATAGAAGGTTTTGCCTTGTTCTCCAAATAAATCACCCTATCAAGATTGTCTTCTGCCCTTATTTATGCTAAAATATAAAGATTTAAATAAAAAAAATGAATGTAAATTCTCAAAAACTAATCAATTTTCTACTTGAAGGTCAATTCATAACACCTGACAAACTTGAAAATCTCCAAAAATTAGCCATAAAGGAGGGAAAAACATTTGAAGAAATAATAGTAGATCAAGAAATCATTAAAGACACACAGCTTGGACAGGTTATGGCTGATCTGTATGGCTGGCGATTTCTCGATTTAAATACCGAGGTAGTAAGCCCCGCAGCCCTAGGTTTAATACCTGAAAAAGTTGCCAGATCACAAAAAGTTATTGCCTTCGCCAAGACTTTGCAGGGTATAAAAGTAAGTTTTGCCAACCCAGATAACATTCATTTAATCCACAATCTTCAAAAAAAGCTCAAATCGCCGATTTTGCCTTATTATAGTACTCTAATGAGTATAAATTCGGCTCTTAGATATTACGATAAAGATATTACATCTGAATTAAATGAACTGATTGAGAAACAAAGTAAAGAAATTGTCGGGGAGGATGAGGCGGAAGAGGACTCAGCAATTATTAAAATTGTAGATCTACTATTGCAATACGGCTACGAACATAAAGCCTCCGATATTCACATTGAGCCGCACGAAGATAACAGTGTGGTGCGTTTTCGTGTTGATGGA
>JAHJTR010000016.1 GCA_018829865.1 Patescibacteria group bacterium
CCGATGCCCAGCTTGGCGACGATGTTTTTTTGTTTTCTACCTTGAGTTAGTACGAGTAATCCGGCTAATCCTAGGGCTGCGTAAGTTGCTACTTCTCCGAGCATTGGGTTTGTTTTCGCTAATAGTAATTTTGCGGCTGCAAAGAAGAGGATTGAACAAATGAAGATGAACCATAAGAAGCTGTCTAAAACTGCGTCTAAGTATTGTTTGTATTTTATTTTCCAGAAACCGTCTACTAAAATACCGGTTAATACTTGGATGATACCGAGTCCGAAGGCTAGTCCTAGGAAAATTAATGGGCCTTGGCCTGATGCCGGATTGATTAATTGCCATTTAAATTGTCTGGCTATGGCTCCTGTTTCGGGGTTGATTATTTCTTTTATTAGAAAATCAGGTGCTTGCTCTGGGGTGAGGCCGAGCCATCCTCCAAAAAATATACCGGCTACGAAGGTTAATAAGCCGCCGTACATGATGAGGCGGATGAGTTTTTGGTTTTCGCGGGGGATTTTGAGGAATTTGATGGCGGCGAGGGTGCCGAAAAAGAGGATTAAGCCGTAGACTGCGTCTGTAAGACAGAGTGCGAAGAATACGATGAAGAAAATTGAGAGAATTGGGGTTGGGTCGACTTCGTTTGATTTTGGTAGTCCGTAGATGTTGGTTACGGCTTCGAAGGGATCCATGAATCCTGAGTTGTGGATGGCGACCGGTGGTTCTTCGTTTTCGTCCGGCTCGATTTTGTGGATTTCGAAACTTGGGGTGATTTCTTCGAGGTCGCTTTTAAGTTTGTCGAGTGCTTTTTCTGCGAGCCAGCCTTTGATGAAGAAGGTGTTTTTTGTGCCTGCCATTTGGTTGACTGTGCCTTGTTTTTCTCTTTGCCAGACTAGGTAATCGTGAGTTATTTTTAGGTTGTCGCTGTGTTTTGCGAGTTTTTTTAATTCTTCGAGGGTTTCTGAGTGATTTAAGTCAAGTTCTTTGATGCGGTTTTCGATTTGGGTAATTTGTTCTTTGGGGGAGGCGGCTTCGCTGGTTGGAGTTAAGGCTTCTTCGGCGATTTTGTAATTTGCGAGAATTTCTTTAACATCTTTTGCCGAGTCGTTACTATAGATAAGTGTGCAATATTTTGATTTCTCGTTTTGAGAGATTGTGCTTAGACTGATGAATTCACCGGATTTTTTTAAATCTTTGATGCATTTTTCTTCAACTTGTTTTGGGATGATTATGAAGATGAGATTGTACTCTGAGGTGGATCTGGTGCGGGAGAGGTTGAATTTAAGGTTTTTCCATGGGGAAAGTGTTTGGATTTCTTCGAGTAGTTTTTCTTTTTCGTTGCGGTTTTTTACTATTTTATCTTCGATTTTAAGACATTTGTCGACGATTTCTTGAAACTTAAAATCTTGAGCTACTTTTTTTATGGTTTCTGCTGCTGCGCTGAGTGGGCCGTCTAAAAAGCCTCTTTTTTTTGCGTAGGGACTTAATAATTTGATGGCAAATTCAATATTGGCTGTTTGGTAGTCGTAGTCTTTATCTTTGTATTCCACCTTTTCTGTGAATTTATTTTCGGGCAAGTTCTGACTTAAATCGATGACTTGGAAGCTTTCGTTTTTTTGCAGTAAGTCCAGAATTTCCTGATAATGCTTGCTTAGAGAAAATAACTCTATTTTTTGCATTTTAATAACTGCCATCTTTGGTTTATTTTGTTAGGAAATTACAAAGTGTTGATAAGTTCTTCAAAAGCAGCAGTTCCTTTTTCGGTTGTTTGAGGCAGGTTGCTTTGAGCTTTTGATTTAAGATTTTGGGCGTTAACTTCGGCTTGTGTTAGGTCTTCTTTGATATTTGCTCTGGCTTCTTCTCTTGATTTTGTGAGTTTTTTAGTTTCTTCATCGCGAGATCTGTCTAATGACTCCTCAAGTGTTTTGCTTAGCTTGATTTTTTCGGTTTCCAGCTGCTCTTTTAGGTGCTTTTCTTCTTTTTCAATTTTCTGCTGAATTGCTTCTTCTGCTTGTTTGATTTGCCCAAAAGGGTCTGAGGTAGAGTTATTCATGATTGTTAATTTTTCAAAAAGTGGCAAAATTAGTGTCTCGCAGATTTTAGCTTATTAGTTTTAAAAGTCAACTATACTAGGGGTTTTTTGTTTTTTGGGGGGAGGTTTTTTGGGTTTACTTCGATGATATTTGTTGTTTTGATATGTTTGGATGGGGTGTTTGGGGCTTGTTTGTTCTTGTGGATTAGATATTGAATATGTCGATTAGATGGTTCCAAATGTCTTTCTTAATCTTTTCTTCGGTGAGGGGGCAAGGTGGGAAAGTGGTTGCTTTGTATTGAATTTGAGGATTTTTGGTTTTGTCTGTTTCTGGGGATATAATCTGAGTTTCGGCTGTCCTATTCCTTAGAATTTTGTAAATAATTCTAATTCTATTTGAGACTAGTATTCTGATATTGCCTGCGATATTTTGATGATTGTTGGGCGGAGCGTGTGATATTTCTATTTTGAAATGCTTGTTAGTGATTTCTTGGGTGTATATTTTATGAATTATACCTGCAAAATGATTGAGGATTACTTTCTTTCTGGTTTCTTCTATTAGGGGGCTGTTTGGTTGCGCAGGGGGGAGTGTGTGATTAATAGGTGAGGGAGTAGGTCTTTTTGTTTGAGGAATGTGGGGTGATGTGGGATGAATGTTGGAGGGTGCATAATTGATATCGGGATTTCGTGGTTTTGGTTTGTCGGGATGATTAGGATTAACGGAGCGTCTGTGGTTTTGCTTGCTTTTTGTATTTTGTCTACGAGAATTGAAAGAGGTAGTAGATGTAGATGGAAGTGGGTTTTTGTTGAGGGTATTTTCTATCTCATTTAGGCTTATTCCATATGTTTCTGCTACTTCTAAAATTTTATCAGGTTCATCAATGTGTTTATTGATGATAATTTTTATTAAATATTCTTTGTATGCGAAGAGGCTCAGTCCTAGGGAATTTATTATGTAACTCAGCTTGTTTGGCTCATTAAGTAATGTTGTCATTATATAAATAATGATTTCTTCTTTGGGTATTTGTATTCCGTATCGTGTGAGTAGTGCGGTGAGTTTTGGTATTTCGCTTCGAAATTGATTGGCGAAGTGTTCGAGGAAATAACAGATAGATTCTTCTTGGCGTATTTCCAGATTTGCAACTGTTGCAAGGAATGATTCGGGGTCGGAGGTGAATATTGATTTTAAATATTCTAATGTTTGAGCAATAATATTGTCAGGATTTAATCCTTCTTCCTCTGCATATGTTTCTAAATCGGCGGGAGTTCGAGCGATAGGGAGATATTTGGTCAAAAATTGTTTTATTGGTGTTTCGGGCTGTTCTTTCTGATCCGGTTTATTTTTTGATTCGGCCATGAATATTTATTAGGAGTGTTGACTATATTGTTTTTATTGTATTATGTCAATAAATAGATAATAGATAGCTAAAAATCCCCGGGGATTTTTTTGGGGTTGGGTGATAGTTAATTTGAAGCAATTGGTAACTCAAAATTTTATTCCTTCATATCTCCATAAAATATTATGTGTTCCTTTGGGTACAATAATACTTTGAAAAATATAATTTGTTTTATAAATGGGTACTTTTTTGTCGTCTAAATAAGCGATCCATCCATTGGAATTGCCTTCTTGTAAGACGAGAATTTGATTTTTGTTACTGTCGGTTTTTAGTGATATTTCACCGTCTTTATAGTAAATGGTTTCTATTTTTGTAGATATTGAATCGACATTTTTTTCTACACTGGGGCAATTATTGTCACATTCAATGATTGCTATTTTTTGTGGTTTGTCATATTTGATCATTTTGTCTAATATTGAGGGGGCGTTTTTTGAGGTTAAAATCAGCTTTTCGGCGAAATAAATTCGAGGATAGACTCCTTTTACATGATAAATATAGATTGGGATTTTTTGTGAAGTAATTTCTATGCTGGATATTTCTTCAATTATTTTTGAATTTAATTTGAATGGTGAAATTATATATTCGACGTTGAGTTTTGGTAGAAGATTAATATTTTTTAAGAATTCCGGTACTTTGTGAATTGGTTCTTGCTTTATTTTTACAAATGATGCTCTTTCATCAAGTAATTTATATAGAATTTCTCTTTGTCGACGGGGAGTGAGAATGCTATATCCGCTGATAGAATCTATTGAGTATAATTGATTTAGGTTTGGATAAATAGTTTCTCTGTACCATTCAAAAAATACTTGTGGGGATGCTCCTTTTTTATTTTCGAGTTCGAACCAGGCATATTCTCCACTTAAAAATGTGTAATAGCGGAATTTTTTTGAGGAATTGTTTAATTCATGATGATTTTTGATTATTTTTGCAGCTGCCGGTTCTGTTAATAAAATTTGTTTTTTTTGCGTGAAGTTTAGCCCATAAAAGGGGACGATTACGGCTATATTTATAAATGTTATAAAAATAATTAATAAGCTGAATATTTTATATTTTAGTTTTTTTGAGAAATGTAAATTTAATATTAAAATGCTTATTGAAAGGAAAATTAAGCTAATTAATATTGTAGGATTATTTATTGAGATACTTCCTTTAATCATCTCGAAATTTTTTGAAAGAAAGGAATGGTAATGTGTTAGAGAATAAGCCAATTGTGATGATTCATAATATTTGTCGAATAACTTATAGATGAAGTTCAGTATATTTTGACTGAAAAAATAAATTATTACGTTGGCCGACAGTAGAGTTGTAATTATCGTTATCCCAATAATGTTTATTAGATTGATCCATTTATCTTTTTTGAGTAAAGGAAGTTTTTGTAGTGAAAAAGCGCAGATTATGGCGATTGAAAATATGCTTATAAAAAACCATCTTTGGGGCATATGAAAGATGTTGAAAATTGGAATGTACTGAATTAATAAACTGAGAGGTGAAAATCTGAGTGATGCGAAAAAAGAAAATAGTAATATGAAAAAGAAAAAGCGAATAGTGGGGGTGGAAGTGTTTTTCCCTCTTAACTTAAAGAAAAAAACGATTAATAAGAAAAGAGGAATATACCCTATGAAAATTGGACTTGAGGAAAATAAATATCCTAAATTGGTTTTAAATAAAGGGATAATTAGATTTATTAGGTCAAATGGCATGCTTATTCCTGTTTTTAAAACTCCCCAGGGTGTAAATCCGGCTGATCGTTCTGAATTTAGTAATGCTATAAGTGAGGGTTTTATTTGAGGAAGTGCGATGAGAAGTGCGATGACATTGATTAGGAAAAATCTTAGGGTGGTAAAAAGAGATTTTTTAAGATTTAAGCCGGATTTCTTGATATGTTCCAGATGTAAATAATAAAGAAAACCGACTAAAATTATGTAGGCGTTATATTGTGGGAAACCTGACAAGAAAGCTATTGCGAGGAAACCGGCAGATAAAAATAAATAAAATATTCTGCTTTTGTAATATGATCTTCGTAGTGACCATAAAAGAGCGGGGAGAATCCAAAAGCTTATGCTTATGGCTAAGCAATTTTGTCCGCTCAATAAAAAATAACTTAAAGAATAAATTAATGAGCCAAAAACGGATGGTAATTTTTTGAGTTTGAGATCTCTCAAAAAAATGTAGGTGAAAAATGAGGTGAAAAGAAAGTTTAAATAAAGCTGAAAATGATATATGGTGACCGAATCGTTGAATAGAGAGGCAGTGAGCCAGTTTAGGGGGAGAAAAGAGCCTGCAAATTCGGTATGAACGGGATATCCTCCAAAAACACTTGATGACCAAAGAGGAATACTTGAATTGGTTTTTATAAATTGCTGAAAAAAATGAGTAAAAGGGTAGGTACCTGTAATTACATCGTTATTGAGATTAATGATATTGAATCCAGTGATTAGCGGCAGAAAAATAACTGATACGAAAAGCAAAATCAGCAAAATACCATGATATTTTCTAAAAATGTTGATTAGAGTTTTCAATTTTTCCCGAGATTATTTAAATGTAATGCTCGATTTTTTCTCTTTCAATGTACTCGATTGGGATTCCTTCGGGAAGGCTTTCTAGGAAGATGCGGCCGTAGCTTTTTGTGGTGATGCGTGAATCCAGGACGATTAGGATTCCTTCGTCTTTGGTGCTGCGGATTAGGCGGCCGAAGCCTTGTTTGAATTTTAGTATGGCGCGTGGGACGGCGTAGTTGAAGAAGCTGTTTTCGGTGAGTTGTTCGCGGGCTACTTGAAGTGGGTCGAAAGGTGGGTCGAAAGGGAGTTTTTGGATTATTACGGTTGTTAACATGTCTCCAGGTAGGTCGACTCCTTCCCAAAAACTATTTAATCCTAGAATTATGCTGTTACCTGGGCTGATTTGGAAATTTTGTAGAATTTTTCCGCGGCCGCCTGAGACGCCTTGGGCTAGGAGGCTGATTTCTCTTTCTTTGCAGAATCCGTGTAATTTTTGGTAGACGGCGGTGACGGTGGCTTTAGAGGTTAGGAGTACTAAAATGCGACCTTTTTTTGTTTCGAAAATGCTTTTCAGGGTGTCGGTGATGGCGTTTATGTGGCCGGGGGCCATTGGTTCCGGCATGTCGCTGGCGATGATTATTTTGCTTTGTTCGGAATAGTAAAAAGGGGATGGCAAAATGACTTCTTTGGCGTTTTCGGTGAGCCCGATTTGGGATTTTATGTAGTCGAAATTATGTTGGACGGAAAGGGTGGCCGAAGTGATTATTGTGCTTTTTTTGTTTTCGTAGAGATGAGTTTGAAGGTAAGGTGCGACGTTCATGGGGCAGGCTTTGACATAGGGTGTGCCGTCGCGGGAGGTGTTGGCCCATTTTATGAGGTTTTCGGGGTTTTCGATGAAAATTCTTTCGATGTCTTGATTGAGGGAAATAAGCCTGTGTAATGCGCTGAATAATTCGTCTGACTTGTAGCTTTTAGGTAAAATGTCTTTGTTTTTTTCCAGTTTTTCCAGGAGTTTTTCTGTGTCTTTAATAATGTCTTTTATTGCTAAATGAATGTTGTTGAAGGATTCCTTTACTTGTTGCCATTTAGGTTCGTTTACTTTGTATTCATCGATTATTACGGCGTTTTTGTATTGGCTGTAGGGATCCATGTGATCGCTTAAGAAAATGCCTATTAATCCGAAGCCGATTGAGACTGAGCTGCTTAGGGATGATAAGTTGTTTGTTATTTTGCTGATATCATCTGCGAGGTTGGTAGCGTTGAAAATATTTAATTGATCGGATGAAACGTGTTTGAGTAGAATATTTAATCTTAGTAATTTGTCGATTTGTGGCTCAAAACAGCTGAAATTTAGAGTGGTGGAAAAGGCGTCTAAAGCGGTGGTTTCTAAATTGTGGGCCTCGTCTATTATTAAATGATTGAAATTTGGGATTATGGGAGTGTCGGCTAGGCAGTCTTTTAATAAGAGTGCGTGATTGGTGACAATGATGTTTGCTTTTTTGGCTTTTGCGCGGCTTTTGAGCAAGTAACATGGGTAGTGTGCGCTTTTCCTGTCATGAGGGCAGAGATCTTCGGTGCAGCAAATATCATTCCAGATAAGGTTTTCTTTGTTTCTTAAATTTAATTCCCATTTTTCTCCGGTTTTTGTTTTTGGTAGCCAGAGAAGAATTTTGGTGAGAGCGATTATTTCGTGTGTTTCGAAAAATGGTTTATCCAGAACTTTTTTAAGTCTTTCGATTGATAAATAGTGGTTTCTTCCTTTGAGAACGGTGCTAACTAATTTTGGAGGATTTTTTAAGTCTTTTAATAGATGCTCCAGCACTTTTTTAGCAAGAGGAATGTCTTTTTCGGATAATTGATCTTGGAGGGTGGTTGTATAGGTGGCAATTACCACTTTTTGATCGTTTTTTAAGGCGTGAATGGCTGAGGGAATTGCGTAGGCTAGGGTTTTTCCTGTGCCTGTGCCGGCTTCGCAGATTAGGTTTTCTTCACTTTGAAAGGCGTCCCAAACCAGTTGAGCCATTTGACTTTGGCAGTCTCGGGTTTCGTGTTTTTCTTTGAAAACATCGGCCATGCTGCCTTCATCTTGAAAAATTTGGGCTATTTTGCCTTCTTCATAACTTGGTAAACTGCTTATTGGTTCTTCTTTCTCCTTTATTATTTTTAGGAGAGGGAGGATGAAGGGTTTTGGCTCTGCTTTGCGCTTTTTGAGGATTTCGAAAAATAATTCTTTGGAGCCCCAATTGCTTTTGCTCAGGTAATAACAGATTTCGGACAGTTTTGCTGCCGGGATTTTTTCAATTTCTTTGAGGAAAATTCTGAATAAATCTATATTGGCCATTACATCATCAAGGGCGCGATGTTTGTTGACGTGAGCGATTTTGAAGGATTGACATAATGATTCCAGACTGTAGGAAGCTTGGTTTTTTATAAGGAGGGTGCTTAATTCTAATGTGTCGATTTCGGGGTTATTTATAGGGATCTTTTGTGATCTGAGAAATCCTGTGTCAAAACTGATGTTGTGGCCCATGATTGGTAAATCCTCGATAAAATCTTGGATTTGATCTATGTATTCCGTGAAGGGTTTTTTGCCTATTAAATCTTCGTCTTGAATATTTGTGATGGCTTTGACTATCGGGGGGATTGGGATTCCGGGATTTGTGAGATGTGAAAAAGTGTCGATGAGTTTTTTTTCATCGAATTTAGCAATTGCAAATTCGATGATTTTATCTCGGTTGCTGTCGAATCCTGTTGTTTCTATATCAAGACAGATGAATTTCATTGTGTTTGTTTTTTAGTTAGGGCAGATAGGGTTTCTTGAAAATCGCAGGGGCGATTGCCCCCGCGGGTTTTGGATTAATAGAGAAGCTGTTGTAATGCGCTACCTGTATTCATTGTACTGTCTTCCAGTAGTTCGGTTTGCTCACTGATGTTGTTGGTCATTACTTCCATTGTGCGGGAGATCATGCGGGCGGCTTCAGCTCTTGAAAGTGGATCTGCCGGGGCGTATGTGCCTTCGCTTTTGCCTTTGATGATGTTTAATTCATAGGCATTTTTTAGTGAGTCTGCGAAATAATCATTTTCGGTAACATCTGCGAATGGGATAATTATTTCTTTGCCTTCGCATGATGATGGATTTGTATATAGACCTGTATATGAAGCGCATCCTGAAGTATAGTTTTGTAATTTTGCCACGTTTGACAGAATGTGAATTGCTTCGGCTCTGTTGATTGTGGCGGCTCCATCAAATCGACGTGAATAATAATTGTCGGGGTCGGATTTGCCTGAGATGTAACCTTTGCTGTATGCGGTGTTGGCGTAATCTGCGTACCATTCGTCACTGTTTACATCGTCAAATCTTGAGTATCCGTTATTGTTTACTGGAACGTCGAAGGCGTTAAGTACCATTTTGATAAATTCTGCGCGGTTTACATGTCGGCTTGGATCAAAATTAACTTTTCCGTTTTCTTGGTAACCTGTGATGCTTCCTTTTTTGTTGAGCTTGATTAAGTCGGGAGCGTACCATTCTGTTTCGGTGATATCGTCGAATGTTTTTCCGGGTTTGTGGGGATTTGATCCCATTGTTATTTCGTTTGAATCAATTATGTCGTCTCCGTCTGAGTCTCTTGAATTTGGATTGGTGAAATAAATGAATTTTTCGTCGTAATCTGATAATCCGTCGTTATCTGAATCGTTTGCTTTATACTCCTTAATAAAATTTTCGTAACTAATTTTTTTCTCTGTGATGTAACTGGCTACTATTTGAGTTTCTTGAAAATATTTTTCTGCTTTTGATGCTGCGATGATTTTTGGAACGTAATTAAGGACTTCTAATACACTATAATAACCTTTGAAGAATTCGATGCTTGGTGAAATTCCCGTGTGATCGATGACGCCATTTGTGACTGCTTCGATGTAATTTGAGACAGTTTTAGGGCTTAAATATGTGATGCCGGTGTTGTAGCTTTTGAATGAATCGATTGCAGCCCAAAGATCTGAGTCTGCGATGTTGGTGTTATTTGTGTTTGTGATGCCTTCTGCATTTGAGAATACAAAAACGTTTTTGGTTGGCAGAATTCCGTAATAAATGTTTATTGGTTTTCCGTATGTGTAGGCGTATCCATCGAATTTGTCTTGAAGGATTACTATTCCGTCTATATCTGAGAGGAATTCTTCGGCGAATGATGAGAGGAATTTTCGATTTATCTCTTCACTAAGGGTTATTTTGTATAAAGTGTC
The DNA here is from genome assembly GCA_018829865.1 of Patescibacteria group bacterium. Classification (GTDB taxonomy): domain Bacteria; phylum Patescibacteriota; class Gracilibacteria; order UBA1369; family JAHJTR01; genus JAHJTR01. The sequence goes on from JAHJTR010000016.1 coordinate 10,155, forward strand.
GCTTATTTTTTCGTTATTTATTTGGCCAATTGTTTCGGGATCGGCTTGATGGAGATCGATGATGCTTTGATCGATTAAGGCTATTAGTTTTTTTGCGATTGTTTTTGCGGTTTCAGGATCATTGCTTGTGTCGGCCATTACTGTGAAGTAGGGGATTGGAATATTGTTGTTTTGCTGAATTGCTATTGCGGCGTTTGAATCAAAGACTTTTTTTAGATCATCACGGGTGATGCCGTATAGAGTTTCAAGGTTTTGAACTTCAGTTTCGAATTCGTTAATTTCGTATTCAGTGCCAAGAGGTGCTATTTGTGCATATGCTGTCTCGAAGTTTGTAGCTAATCCGGATTGTTCGTGATAGGCGATTACAGGAGCTATTGGTAGGTTTTTGTAGAGTTTGTAGGTTGCGGGCTTGTTTAGACTTAAAAAGTCTTGGTTTTGCTCGTCCATTTCGATGGTGTTACCGCTGACTACTATTTTGGCTACTATCGTGTCGGGATTTTTTTTGATACTGAAGCCGATTCCTTTGATGAGTTTAATGGCTGAGCTGTTAAGCATGGTTGTGATTTCGTTTTCTCCGCTTGCAGTTGCTGCTCTTAGTGCAAAGTCTATTATTTGATCATAATTTACATACATTGAGATTAGTCCGTCTTGATCGATTTTGTTCATTATGGTTTTGAAGTCGCTTGATTCGGCTAGTGAGAGAACTCCTTCTTTATTTTTGAAAATATCTTGTACTTTAGTTAGTAATGATATTTCGGTGTTGTTGTGGAGATCAAATATTATGTGTTTGTTGTCTAAATTTATGTATGAGGTTTTTTGGCTGTAACCATCAATGCTGAAAATTGTGTTTGCAGTTAAATCGATGCAGCTGTTATTTTCGTCTCCTTCTTCTCTTAATACAGATGTTTCTAGTCTTTCGCATTCAAAATTGAGGACTTCTTGAATGAAACTGATACCTGAGCTGTCGACGTCGGTGCCATAGACAATGTGACCTTCAAGACCTGCGGCTTCGGGATGGATACTTAAATATATATCTTTGCCAAGCTGTGTATTGATAAAAGTGATGGCTTTTTCGAAAAGCTCTTTTTCTTTGGGGTTGGTAATTGATTCTTTTTCTTTTTGCATTTCGCTGTCGATGAGTTTTTTTATGTCTGTTGTTATTGATGAAAGGTTGGCATTTATGAAAAACATGCTGTCATCCGGAATGTAGTTGGTGACAGAGCTCATTGCTAAAACAGTTGTGTTTGGTACTAAAATAATTAGAGCTAGGAACAATGATAGAATAATTTTACGCATGTGTTTATTGTTAATTTATTATGACTATTTAGCTCTCTCAACATACTCGCCGGTTTGGGTGTTTATTCTGAGAGTATCGCCGATATTGATAAAAAGAGGTACTTGTACCGTTTTGCCTGTTTCAAGTTTGGCGGGCTTGCTGCCTCCTGATGCCGTGTCTCCCCGGACGCCGGGTTCGGTCTCCACCACTTTTAATTCTACTTTTGGTGGGACTTGTACGTTGATTGGTTTGTCGTCGTATACTTGAATGCTGACGTCCGTTCCATCCAATAGATAATAAATATCGTCGCCTAATTCTTCTTTAGTAAAAGAAAACTGTTCGAAAGTATCGCCAAACATAAAATGATATTCGTTGTCGTCGTTGTAAAGGTATTGAGCTTTTTTGAAGCCAACTTCGGCCGGTTCGATTTTTTCGCTGCCTTGAAATGTTTTGGGGATTACGGCTCCGGTAATTAAATTTTTGATTGTCGTCTTGGCTACTCCGCCCCCTCGGGCTTGTTTGGAATGCATGAAAGTGAGAACTACATATGGTTCGCCATCTATTTGAATGGCGGTGCCTACTTTGAGGGCGGCGATTGAATACATAATTAATAATTTTATGAATTTGGTAGGGCAAAGCTAGCATATTTGGGGGAGGTGAGTCCAGTTTGGGTGGTGAGATTTTATGTAATATCTTAATTTTTGTGTGTTGGGGTTTTTTGAGGATTGTGTAATTTTCCCCGGGGATTTTTTGGGGAGTTGGGGGGGTGGAGGAGGCTGGGCTGTTTGGGCGGGTAAAGTTTGGGAGACCAAAATTGACTTTTTTTCAACGGCTGGGCTTGTGGGAGGTCGGGCTGTTTGGGAGGACAAAGCTTGGGAGACCAAAATTGCCTGTTTTTCAACGACCAAGCTTGAGGGCGCTCAGGGAATCAGGTGTACTAATGCTCAGGGAATCTAATCTGCCTGTGTTTCATCGACTTGGCTTTGTGGGCGCTCAGGCTGTTTGGGTTGTTAAAGTATTGGTAATTAAGCTTGTTTGTGTTTTAGCGGCGGGATTTGGTGGAGGCCGGGCTGATGGGGTTGATAAAAGATTGGAAAGCAAACTTGTTTGTGTTTTAGCGGCTGAGGCTGCATGTCTTGCATTTTTGAGTTGACGAGAAATTGAGGTTTTTTAAAATTTCTATTATTTTCGTTTTCAAGCTATGGTTTCGAAAATTTTGTTTGGGGGATCGAAAAAATTTAGATATAAATATGGGTGAGGGGTTGTGCACCGTTTGAGATATGGAGAAATTCGAATGTGAATCATCGATATAATAATCATTGTATAGTCGCATGTTTAAGCCGTAAATCGGTTGTTTTTTGTTGGGGTAATTGTTAGTTTTATAGTGTAAATTAATTGTGAAATTATGGAAAAAACACAAGACTTGGAAACGCCGATAATCAAGAAAAATCTGCATGATGAATTTGTTAGGCTTGGGCGGGAGAGAAACCGGATAACTTATAAATTGTTGGCGTTGTTGCCTGAGATTAATCGGTTGAGGGTTTATGAGCAAAAAGGTTATGGCAATATTTATGAGTATGCTGCCAGAATTGCGGGATTGAGTCCCGGAGTGGTCAGTAAAGCTTTGAAGATTGAGGAGAAACTCAAAGACCTGCCACATTTGAAAGCGAAAGTTGAGACTCATGGAATAAATAAGGTCGGAATTGTTGTCGGTTTGGCGACCAAGGAGAACGAAAAGGATTTGGCTGAGAAAGTCG
>JAHJTR010000130.1 GCA_018829865.1 Patescibacteria group bacterium
CAATTAAAATGGTGTGATTATACAGGTATAGTCGGTAATTGGCTAACAAATCCGATTAAAGTAAAAGCCTTCAATAAAATTACCCGCCAGGGGGAACCAAATTTTAATATAAATTTTTCTGTTAAGGATGCTATTACGACAGATTATGACTTTGATCCGGAAAATACTCAGACATTACCTCCTCACGGCATTGCAGAAACAAAATTTAAAACCGGAATGAGTTATGTACAATACAACGTCAGAGCTTTTTGTGATAATTGTTTAACCGATAAAGAAGTTTTCTGTTCTATTCTTGCTAAACAACCAAAAGATATCGAAAAAGAAAGAACAAAGGTTAAACCAGATTCAAATTTAAAGGTTAGGTTTGAACCAGCCTCATTCCAGGTTGTATACGGTAAATCTATTAATTTGTGCGCCATAGTTGACCCGCCAGAAAAAACAAGTATCCTTTCTTTTGAAAGCGCTAAAAGTGGATTTTTTGTAACCATTAATGTAAGCCCACATACTGGTTGCACATCTGCTGGGGATGTCAGCTTGAAAATTGAGTCAAGAACTAATGTATGCATTCTTCAGGATTCAGTAAGGGTTTTATTGGATGATGCTCATCCTGTAGCAGAAGCACCAGGAACAGTTTTAATCCCGACCTCCGAGTACGCTATAAAGAAGATAGAAGATTCGTCTAATTGTAATGCGGTATCTCCAGCATTACAACCTCTATGTAAATATGACGCGTACAACATCTATTTTTCCCCTTCTGATAGTCGTTTTGAAAATCTTATTGCAACTGAACGGTTATTTAATGTGCGAGATTTTAAAAATTTACCTGATTGTGAAAGGAAACCACCTCCAAGATATGCCGGGCATTTAGAATTTGATGTGAATGAAAATAAAGTTGGACTCACTGATTCTCTGGGAATTGGAAGTCTAATTGAAATACCCAAAAACTGTGGTTATCAGTTTGACCAAATAGTTTATATTGAAGCATGTCCGATACAAACCAATTCTGTTAGTGTTGAGTTTAATTCGACAGGGAATATAAAAACAATAAGAAGTGATGGTGAATAATGGATAATGAGGAAATATGAACAAAATTAAATATTGCATTTTATTAATTTTAGGAATATTTATATTTTATTCTTGTGTTGCCAGAAAACAATTAAATATTTCCAATTCCAATTTTTTATTAGAAAAAATAATTGTTCGCGGTGATTATGAAGGATATTATAATGGTCTTTTTTACTATAACTGGGTCTTGAAAATTGAAGAAATATGCAGGGTTAATCGTCTGCCCTGTTACATTGAAGAATCCCCTGAAGACCCTTTGCCTTCTGATAGGTGCGAGGAAGGCAAATGTATATGTATATGGGGGGAAGATAAATGTAAGTCCTGGATGAAATATGATGAAAAAGTTAAGGCAAAGTTGGAAGAGATGGTTTACCAAAAAAGCATAGCCCAGATTTTAAATAATATTCTTAAAGACCATCCTGCTTATTATTGGGAATTTAATAGAGATAATAGCGGAGTTCTCAATATAATTCCAAAACCAGGAAAAGAACACATAATAAACAACAAACCGTTTTCTAAATACAAAATAAAAAAATTGAAAGAAAGAACGGATCACGGATATAGCTATATTGCTCAAATAATTTTACAAAGACTTAACATCGTTCCTAGACATGGCTTTATGACCGGTTTTAGCCGCCTTATTAGAGATAAAGAATCTTACAATGAAAGACAAGAAAGATTAGCTAAATTGGCTAAAGAATTTCCACCAATAGAACTTAAAAATATTTCTATAAGAGAAGCATACAACAAGTTAATGTCTTTGGAGAAAGAACCCATGATTTGGGAATTTTACTATGACAAGGATGAAAAAGATTATTATCTTAATGTGAAAGAGTTGAACCGTGTTTTAAGTCGTAGATTTTAGAATTGGAAAGTAAATGTTATCAGGCTTTTTAAATATGGCTATTAAAAATAAAGGAATAAAAGTACTTATTTTAACTTATCTTATTCCTATGATAGTCACTTCTTTTGTTCCTTCCTACATTGAAGCCACTGAAATTGGGCATACAGGAAGTTTAATATATCCAATTGAAAATCCCACAGATAGCGCAACAACCTTTGAAGGCGTAACGCTCCAAATAGAAAATGCTCCGGTTTGGTTTTATATAGAAAACACCTCTTTATTAGGGCCAATAGATATAGAGCCTGGTGAAATTTATAAATTTCGCGTAGATTTTGTTGTTGGTAGTGAGTTTAACCAGAGCAATGCTAAAGTGGAAATGGATGTGAAAATCATTGTTGCCAATCCATCCTTAAGCTTTACATGGCATGAAAGTTCAGAGGATGGCCTGCAAACTTCAAAAGCGACATGTCTTGATAGTTCGGGAAAACCATGTAGCATGGAAATTGTTGAGCCAGATATTACTCCACCTGTAACCTCGATTAACTATTTCTGGGATGTAATCGCGCAACCGACTCAAAGCATTATAGGTAAAAACACACAACTTGAAATTGCCACGATAGATCCGGATGTAAAAAATTCAGCTACTTCCGGGGTAAACTTTACAGGGATATCAATTGATCAGGCACCTGGAACTTTTAGTGAATTACAAGCATTCAATAATTTTTTCACGCTTTCCGAAGGCCCTCACACAATTTACTTTGCCAGCCGGGACAATACCGGCAATACCGAGCCGATAAAATCTAAAGTTATTTATGTGGACGGCAACGCCCCGGGTAAGCCGGAAAATCCTGCAATCAGCGGGGCCACCTGGAAAAATACCCGGGAGTACACCCTCACCTGGACCAATCCGGCTGACGTGTCCGGGATAGCCGGGGTCCGGGTCAAATTCGGCGGTGCGGCGCCCGCTTCCAACGATGAGGGAACATTCTACAAGGCGGACAATTCGCTTGACTATTCCGCGCCGGACGCGGTTAACGGCGTCAATCCCATCTGGCTCTGGCTCCAGGACAACGTGGGCAACGCCGATCCCTCTACGGCCGTACCGCTTTCCCTGCGCTACGACGACATCCCGCC
>JAHJTR010000131.1 GCA_018829865.1 Patescibacteria group bacterium
GCTAACTCCATCGACATCAGCGACAAAGAATTCATCAAAGAACTCATTGCACAAATCTCCAGAGAACAACTTAACGATGTAGTACAAGAAATGCTTAAAACACAAAGCAATATTCTTGAAGAAATGTCACAAATCAAAGGAGATCAAAACAAAAAGCAAATGAGCAAAGCTCTCGGAGTAGCCACAAGAATTCCCGAAGCTTACAAAGAACAATTCATCGGCACAAAAAAAGACATGATGCTTGAAATCGATGATATTGATAACAAAATCGCTCAATTACAAGAACAAAAGAAACTGGCTCAAAAAGAACTGCAACAATTCGAAACAGCTAAAGACAAGTTGGCAAACTACAACTTCGGCAGCGAAACCGGACGCGAAATCAAAGGAGAACTTGAAAGCATGAAAATTCTTGCCGAAAGCGATCCTGATGCCTTCGCCGAAAAAGTTGAAGAGTTCACCAATAGCGTTGACGCAAGTATCATCAAGGCAAAAAAAGAAAAACTCAATAAAGGAATTATCCAATTCCAAGATGTAGACGATAATGAATGGTTCTTCAGCCATGTAACAGATGCCAAAAATGCCAACATCGTTTCCGGAGTTAAAGATGCAGAAGGTAACATCACCGGATTTGATCCGGGTGGTAATTTAACCAAAGCACAAATTCTAAAAATCGCTCTTGAAGCTGCTGGTATTGATGTTAAAGAAGTTGGCGGAGCCTGGTGGAAAGGTTATTACGAAACGGCAAAAGAACGTAATTTCAATATTACAAAAAGAAACAACGAAAGCCAAGTCGGCAACTTTTCAAATCGTGGTGAAGCCATTGGTTTAATCCTTGAAGCATTAGCCGTTGAACCCTCTGACCCAAGCGAAATCAGCTTCCCTGATGTCTCAAAAAATCATCCATACGCAGGTTACATCGAAAAGGCCAAAAAACTTGGAATCATAAGCGGCCGCCCGGATGGCACATTCGGCCCTGACGACAACGTAAACCGCGCCGAAACAATGAAAATGACTATGAATGCACTTCAAATAACAGGCAAAGGAATAACAACAAACTAGTAACAACTAAAAAGAGTCAGAAGACTTAAAATAAAAGAAAACCACCTATTAATTAGGTGGTTTTCTTCTATTCCCATTCAGCCAACACCGTTAGAGCAGGGCTACCCACTGTTGGAGCGCGATTGTATCGGGCTCCTCCCCATACCAAACCACCGTTGGAGCAGGGCTACAGCCCTGCTCCCTTTCCCCCATCCTATAGCTAAAACAAAGTTACCCTTCTCCCCAAAAACACCACCATCATTCAACAAAAAAACTCCCACCTCTAACCATCACCAACCCCCAAGTCAATTCCGCCATTTCCCCCCGCGTAATCCATTTTTTATAAACAAAATCATCAGACAATATCCCACCACCAAGCTGATTAGCCCCCGAAATATAACCATTAAACCAAGGATCAGTCCGTTTAATCTCAACTCCAAAAGCATCCATCAACATTTTAAGCGCCCCCAAATTCCGTATTCTCTCATCCCAATTATGCCCATTCAAATCACATTTACCACTATCTCCAACCGCAATCCTACAAAAATTCAAAGCCTCACCATAAGTAATAATCTTATAAGGTTCAAATTTCACATTTTCAAATCGTTCAAAACTCTCAAGTCCTTCCTCTTCCCCACCCCCAACCAAATTCCCAAAATTCAAATCAAGCCCCATCTCCGTAAGCCCTTTAACCGACTCCGTAAAACTCTGCCCCTCTCGCACATCAGCAAAAAAGCCCTTTATTTTCGCCTGTGGCGCAAGATTAACAAATCCAAGCTTCTCACTCGTCGGCACCATATAAACGCTATTTACAGCCCCTCCGGGGCCCAAAATTTTACTAAATTCAGTCGGCCCGATCGCAGCCAACACCTCCACCCCAAAATAATTAGCAAACTGCTGCGCAATTGTCTCTTTTTCAGGATAACCATTCGCCGCATTACAACCATTAATTCTTATAGTCCCGTCAATATCAAAAATATCACCGGAAATCTCCATAATCGACGCCGCCCGATAATTCACATTCAGCGAAATATCGTTTACATAAAGCCCCCCATGCACATTCGGCAACTGATTAATATACAATCCCTTCCTATTTCCATGCCCAAAATATTCCAGATGCGAAATATAACCATGCTGTTCAATAAATTTGTTCACCGCCATCACAAAATCATCCCCATCAGTAAGCCGATAAATCTCACCCCCATTTTCATTTTTATAAGTCTCCGCCGCCTTCACAAAAAGATTTCCCGAAGTCCCACCTTCCCCCACAAGTATAATTATCTTTTTTTCATGCTCATCAACAACTGTAGTGCCAATTTCAGTCCTCATCACATCATCAATTTTCTTCTCATCCAAATAAAAATCAACACTTTGCCCTGAGCTCAAGTTGCCCATCATCCAAATCCCCAAAATTGACAAAGAAATATTTGCATCCATGTCGGCAATTCTATAGCAAAAAGCGATTACAATCCAAATAATTATTTTCCAATCAAAATTTCAACTCTTTCAAACAAAGCATCAACATCTGCGGAAAAGAAATTAACACTCCCTCCCCCCCGCTTATTAACATCGGCAACAACAGCTCTAAAACAATCAAAAACCTCTTCCTTATTTCCTGTTTCCTTAATCGCATCACAAAGCACACTTGTCAAATAAGTCATCATACTCACTGCCGCCAATCCACATTCATAAATATCTCCTAAATCATCTGTTCTCTTTGCCCATAACCTTGCAGAATAGTATTTCTCATAGTAATTCTTCAATAAAATCGTTAGATCCTTCAACAATAAATCACAAGAATCCACCCTTCCTCCCGAATCAAACTCTTCATTCAAAGCCATAATTTTATTGTCAATAGCAAGTCTATATTATAATAGGATAACTAAATTAGTCAAGAAAATAACATATTCATCACATTCAATCATATTCAATCACCTCATCCCCCACCTTTACCTATACAAAAAAATTTTTACCGCCATATCCCCCTTCACAAATCATCATTTTTCATATAGAAATAAATATAGACAAAAAAATAAAAATCACAATATGCCATCCCAAAGAGTCATCGAATGTGCGAAATTAATGAAGCATTATTTTGGCACCGCATCCGAACAATTCACCTTAACAAAAAGCGATGAAGAAGTTATACCTTATTGTGTTTCTAAGGTAGGCGCATTAATAAGTGAAGAAGAAGCAAAAAAATTCAACGATATAAAATAATCACAAAATATACTTAATCAAAATAAAATGAAAAAACTTTTACTCTTTCTCTCCATAATAGCCCTGTTATCCCTGGGAGCTTGTTCATTATTCGATAAAGAAAGTGAAGAAACAGAAACAGCCGGCATCACAGACAATGAAATTCTAATCGGATCCAGCGCCGCTCTCGGTGGCCACGCCTCATTTTTAGGAACCCAAACTATTCACGGTTCAATGGCATATATTAAAGAAGTAAATGAATCAGGAGGAGTAAACGGCAGACAAATAAGACTAATCAGTTACGACGACCAATACGACCCTCCAAAAACCGTAGCCAACACCCAAAAACTAATCAGCCAAGATGGTGTTTTCGCACTATTCGACTATGTTGGCACACCCACTTCAGTCAAAATCATTGATATGGTACACGAAGCCAAAATTCCACTACTGGGGTTATTCACAGGAGCAGAAGACTTAAGAACCCCATTCAGGCCCTATATTTTTAATGTTAGAGATTCATATTACAGCGAAGCGGAAGGAGCAATCGATCACTTCGTCAACAAATTAGGCAAGAAAAAAATTGCCGTTTTATATCAAGAAGATGCCTTCGGCAAAGCCGTTCTCTCCGGAATACAAATTTCATTAGATAAACGTGGCCTCAAACCCGTCGCAACCGACACATATGTAAGAGGCACAATGAATGTAGAAGATGCACTAACAAATATCAAAAAATCCAACGCAGACGTAGTAATGATGGTCGGCACATATACTCCCCTTGCCAAATTCATCGAATTAAGCCATCAATCCAAATTTAAACCATATTTCCACACAGTTTCGTTTATCGGATCCGAAGCCTATGGAACAGAAATAATTAAAAGAGAAGGAATAGACAAA
>JAHJTR010000132.1 GCA_018829865.1 Patescibacteria group bacterium
AGAGTTTTCCTAACAGTTTCATTAAAAGCACCCCTGAGCTCATCAGTACCCTCATCGGCATTAATCCCACTTTCATTATTCATAGCAACCCTTTCATCCAACAAACCGGCATTCTCCTCCAAAACCAAATCACCATCCACCTGCAAAGCCGCTTCTCTCTGCCAGTCTTGTATCTCTGAATTCTCCATTTTAAAAACCTATCATTAAAATATTATTTTTTACATCTCCAACATCACCTCTTCCAACTGCGCAAGCGCGTCCCTCAATCCAATCCTCTCACTCGGCACAGCAGCCAGCATCCCCTTAATCAATTGTTTCATTTTTTCAGGAATGCAAAAATCTTTAAACAAATTTTCCTCAATCAGTTTTTGCCATGATTCACTAAACTTAGCAGCTATAACATTATATTTATTCCTGATTCTAACCTCATTTTCAGGAAAATCTGATGGATTAGTAATAAAATGATTAACAAACATAATAACATCAATATTCATTTTTCCGATCAAACTGGAGAGTTGCCTAAGTCTTACATCAGTTTCCAAAGCAAAAGAAAAATCTGTTCCGGCAATTTTTGCCCCCACTGCATCATAGGCACCACATTCATAGATAAAATCTTTTATTATTGATTTAACTTTGTCGGAGTAATTCACATTGTTCATATTTAACGGAAATGATTTACTGACAAAATCAACAAAAAGATCTGCATCAACATAAACAGTAGAATCATCCATACTCTCTTTTTTCGCATTATCCAAATTTCCGCCGGCATTCACTTTTTTAGTAGTAATCAGATGATTCAAATCAATATAATTACCCTCAGTCATTTCACCTTTTTGAGTCATTTTCTCCGCCTTGGTCATTTCAAGTAATCTCTCCCTCATTGCACCAATTAATCCCGATTTCTTTGCCTCCCTAAACATTTTTTTTATATTCTCTTTACCAACAAAAACCTCTGCCAAACATATTCCCTGAGAAAATATATCAGTATGTTTGCCCACGGAATAACAACCAATCGGAATCCCTAAGAAATGTACATCCGAATAATATGGTGTAGTCCGAATATCGATAGAAGGATGATTTTTGCCTTGTTCCAAATAATATGCCCCCTCAAGATCAAAAAGTGCACATATATCTTTTTCATTGTTCACATCTTCTCGCCTGATAATAACCATATTGGCGGGTTTAATATCGCAATGCACAAGACCGCATTCTTCATGCATATAAAGATTGCCTTCAATTGCCTGTAGCAAAAATTCCAAATTCTGCTCGATTGTATTTACTTTCATTAGATCATCAAGCAGCGTCATCTTTTCCAAATACGGCGCAATACATATAGATCCACCATTCGAAGTAGCTGCTATTTCTTCAGGAATAATATTAGGATGACTCATTGGCGGAATATCATTTGAAGGGGAATTAGAGTATTTAATAGCTTTGTCAGGTTCATCAACCCTTTTTCTCCAACTGGTAACAACCCTCCCCGTAGCACCATCGGCAATCAATTCCTCAAGCCCCTGCTCAACCAGCCAAACATTATTACCTTTTTCAATAAAAACCTCGGCAATCTTTTTCCTTGTTTCATTAAGAATTGCAATAAATGCATTATACTCCCTAAATTCACTATCAAAAAAATCAACAAACAAACGGATTTTGTCATATCTCTCCTGATCTCTTTCTTCATGAATAATTCTGGAAGAGCTGATCCCATATTCACTTTTTAGCGACACATACAAATCAAGCCGGGATTTAATATCCCATTTACGCAGTTCGTTACTAATTATTTCGTAGGAGATAGTTCCGCCCGCGCCTTTTTCAATTAACCCTAAAACATAATCAACATCATTTCTTTTAAAAGATCTCCCCGAATACTCTCTCCTGTAAATATAATTAATGTGACCAATAATATCATTTTTTTTCTGTCCATCCAGATCAGTGATTCTCCCTTCAATTTCATTTCTCTTAACGCTCAATCGAGTCATAAATTCAGCTCTCTTTCTGTATCTCATTCCCGCTAGCAATTCTTTAATTTTTTGTTCACGTTCGCTACGATCCAAATTTAAACCAACAATTGTTTCGCAAATATTTTTCAGGTTAAACTGTCTACATTCGTAATTCTCATCCAAAAAAGTTATTAGCTCTTCAATTTTAGAAATTTTCTGCGACATTTCATTCGAGATTTGAGCATTTATCGATTTTAAGAATGACAATTTCTCCAATTGATCTTCAAGCTCCATAATCAGACGTATTCTTGCCTCAACCCGCAGTTTTTTAATATAACCTTGGTAATCATTCTCTCCAAGAATGTCAAAATCTTCTGTCTCATAAAAGTCAGGAGTAATAGAACTAATACAAGCTATATCAGGAGGATAAAACAGTATTTCATCTGCGGAATTTTCCCCTCCGGCGTTGGCGGAACTCACTCTGATTGCCTCATCCAATTGCTCTAAAGTATATGCCCCATCTCTCTCTAGGAGGAGGCTAACTATATCAGGAGGAGTACAAATTGTATGAATTATTCTACCTCTTATTTTGCCTTGAGTCTCCATAAGAACACCAAATGATGGCATCTCTCCTGTCTGAATATTTTTATTGTCTGAATTTTGCCCTTCCGGCGTTTTAACTCTATAGGGGAGTTTTTCATCTTTTTGCGGTGCTAAATTACCACTATTTTGATCATTTCTCTTAAATTGCGTAAAACGACTAGGTTTTGTTGAATCATTTGGATCGATTAAACCCCTCCCTTCCTCCTCATCTCCAACCAAACCGGCAGCACCAAGCCTTTGAGTTCGGTAATTCAAGTCATCTGTAGGAGGTGCGTCATTAATAGAAGCAGCGTGCATCTCTCTTGTTGGCTTATCATTGCCATCATTGCCCATATGTAATAATTGAAGATTTAAGGGCGAAATTATATAATATTAACCTAAATATGTCAATGGATTAAGAAGAATAAGAACGATTATTCAATAAATGAATACTTCCTCAAAATTCTCCTTCCACAGCCAATCAATATCAGTTAAAATAAACCCACTCTTTTAACTAACATAAAAAATAATGCAAACCGCTCTGGTCATTATAGGAATATCGCTCTTAGCCGCTCTTGGTTACATAATCCTCAAACTGCAAAATCCTCAAAGTAACGATGACCAATCGCAAAAGCTCATGCTTGATTTAATGGATAATCTTCGAAAAGAGTTTGGCGAAAGCTCTCATCGTGACCGGCAAGAATTGCAGCAGCGCCTCGATCTGATCACCGAAAATATCAGCACCCATCAGGTCAAAAATCAGGAAGTTTTGGGTAAACAATTTACTCAAAGTGCCAATATTATTAAGGAGGTAACTTCAAAACTCACCAAGCTAGATGAAACAAATAAGCAAGTCGTAGGTTTCGCCGAGCAAATGAAAAGCCTCGAAAATATCCTCAAAAATCCCAAGCAGCGGGGGATTCTAGGGGAGTATTTTTTGGAAACCCTACTCGGCAATGTGCTCGCCCCAAATCAATATAAGATGCAATATAAATTTAAGGACGGCGAAATCGTGGACGCGGCAATTTTCTTCAATGGCAAAATCATCCCCATCGATTCAAAATTTTCACTCGAAAAGTACAATTTAATTATGCAAGAAACCGACAAAATTCGTCGCGAAAAACTGGAAAAAGAATTCAAAGCCGATTTAAAAAAACGTATTGATGAAACTTCAAAATACATCCGCCCCACCGAAGACACCACCGAATTTGCCTTTATGTTCCTGCCTGCCGAAGGAATCTATTA
>JAHJTR010000133.1 GCA_018829865.1 Patescibacteria group bacterium
CCTACACCACTCGTGTCGGAGAAGGCCCCTTCCCTACCGAGCTAAACGACGACACGGGTAAAAAAATGCAAGAGGTAGGCAACGAATTCGGCTCAACCACAGGCCGAGGTCGCAGATGCGGCTGGTTTGACGGGGTAGCGGCAAAATACTCCTGTATGATTAACGGAGTCGATTCAATTAACTTAACAAAAATAGATGTTCTCAATGATTTTTCAACTATAAAAATCTGCGAGCAGTACGAAATAAACGGAGAAAAAACCTCAGAATTCAAAAGCAACATAGCCGAACTGCAAGCCGCTGAGCCCAAGTACCAAGAATTGCCCGGCTGGCAAAAGGATTTGGAAAATTCATCAATCGAAGCCTTGCCTGAAAACTGCAAAAAATACATTGAAAGAATAGAAGAAATAACAGGCACAAAAGTAGACTTCATCGGGACCGGCCCGGATCGCAGCCAGATGATAGTTGTATGAAACAGCTAAAAGCATGGCTACTAACGCCAAAAGTTGGAGCAGGATTGCATCCTGCTCCCTTAAAACCAAGGAGCCCAACTCAATCGCGCTCCAACTCAAAAAGCCACATTAAAGATTTTTGCAATAGTTGGATTTGATTTATTCCCCCCTTTTACCTAATATAATACCACTAAACACTTAAACATATGAAAAAAATCGATTTAAAATCCGTCGTTTGGAAAGAAGAAACTCATTATATTGCTCAGTGCTTAGAAGTAGATGTTTCAAGCTTCGGAAAAACCAGAAAAGAGGCTCTTATAAATCTTCAAGATGCACTAGAGCTTTATTTCGAAGATATCCCTCTCCCTGAAAAAACAGAGGTCAAATACCCTATACTCACATCTGTAAAATTAACTCATGCCTAGGCCTATTCCAGTTAGGTTGATTATTAAAGTCCTCGAAAGCCAAGGCTTTTTTTTATAAAGCAAACAGGATCACACACCAAATATAGGAAAAAAGGTCAACCTACACTTACAGTAATTGTCCCAATTCATGAAAAAGAGGTTCGGCATGGTACATTTAGGTCAATTTTACACCAATCTAAACTTTCGATTAGCGATTTTTTTCCTGAAAAAAACAAGTCAAGTACTAGTGACTAGTTGGAGCAGGATTGCATCCTGCTCCCTTAAAACCAAGGAGCCCGATACAATCGCGCTCCAACTCAAACCCGATACAATAGCGCTCCAACTCAAACCCGATACAATAGCGCTCCAACTCAAAAACCCCCAACCCATTTAACCTAACCGATTCTAATTCCTAAACCCTAACAAACCCCTCAGGATTCTTCCCATACTCCTCCTCCAACAAAGGCTGCAATCCCTTAATATGCTCAACAATCTCCTCATCCAATAATTGATCCAGTTTAAGTTGAATCTTAATCTTGGTTTTTTGAATCTTTTTATGCGTCGGATCAATCTCCTGCAACTTCAAAATAGCCAACATCGCATCTGAATAAGCTTTTTTAGCAACAAGCTCCCCCACTTTATCAAGACCCGCATTAATCGATTCCTCGTGGCCACTTTTCACCTGATTAATCAACTTTTGATCACTTTCAACCAACGCATTAAGCAAGATTTTGTTGTTGCCAAATTTATTTATCAAACTACTAAATTCATCAATGGCGCCCCTGAAATCTCCTTTATCCACATATTTATTCTTAGCATCCAAAGCCAATTGATTAAAATACTTTTTCTCAGCCTGCTTCATCGTTTTCAGCGCAAAACTATTCGTATGATCAATCTCTAAAAGCTCATTACAGGCCAAGTAAACATCTTTATATACCCCCCGCCCCAGCAGTTCCCGGATTTTGCTTTCAGCCGTAGTTGCCACATCCTTGATCTGCGCGTGTTCATTCTTCTCAATTACATTCCGCACCTTCACAATCAGATTCTCAAGCTTCTTATATTTCGGAGCCATCGAATAAAGCCTCATATACAGATTGTACAGCTTCATATATTGCCTCTCATTCCACAGGTGATCGGATTTCTTTATCGCCTGGTCTATTATTTGAATAGTCGTATCCTTATCCAGCTTCTCTAATTGTTCGATTAGGCTTATAACCGCATCACTATTATCAAATTGCAAATAATCTCTACATTTTTCAATGGCCACTTTAATCTCGCCCGTCGAAATCAACTTTTCAACTTGCAGTTTCAATTGTGAGAAATCTTTTTCAGTCATTACTATTTTTAAAAATCATTTTTTTTCAGGAGATTGCCCGCACTTATCTATATAGTGGGCGTCATTGGATGTTTATCTTTTTCTCTAAACAAGAAGTAAGCAAGCATAACAGCAATTATTCCGGCCGCAATCGCCAGCCAAATCCAAAGTGGCATTTCGCCATTTGGTATCTCAAAATTAATGATTACATCTTTACTTCTCAAAGTTCTCAAATCATCTTTTTTAACCGCATACAAATAAACTTGATGTTCTCCCCCTTCAAGATCTTCAGGAGCATAAATCCTGAAGTCACCTTTACTGGTATCGGCAATCAAAGCCGAAGTTAGCAGCAAACTCTTCCAATGAGCCACCACTTTAACCTCATAATCTCCACTCATAAACACCCCTTCAATTATCGGCCGATTATTAGTAACTGTTACCTTAACACCTTTCAAAATATGATCGGTTGTTAATTCAATATCACTAAGTTTTTTAGGATCAGGCTCACTAATATCAGTATTGTTATCAACATTGATTTCAATAGGCTCAGTCTCATAGCTGATATATCCCTTTTCAGCCTCAAGCACACTTGCTTTAAGCAGATTACTAATAATGTCTTCATTCTCAATATCAAACCAACTATTAAATGAAGCCGGAGTTATTAGTTTGCCATTTATTGATTTAAGGCCATTCATTATCTCGATCCGATATCTGCCTTCTTCAGTTAAAGTATCTCTATAAGGAATCACCATCAAACTTCTCAACTCATCCAAAGTGTCTTTATCCTTTGCATCAATTTTTTGCTCAAGCTCTTTCATTTGCCGTATCTGATCATCTTCAGTCAAATCCATTCCCTCAGTTTCTTCGAAGTATTCAATATAATTCTTGAGGCCCGCTACATATGGAACATATTTCTGGTTTTCACTTTGATATTTAATGTTCACAAATTTCTTCGCACTATTCAAATCATAAACGTCAGCAAACTTCACAAAAATATATTTATCGGTCACAAGCACACTTACATCTGATTCAGACGATGTACGCTGTAAAGATTCATTTTTTCTTTTCTCGGCTAGAGTTTTAGTGTTTTCAAATTTCTCAGCCTGGTCTTTAGGGATAAGTGTTTGCACAATAACATTATATTTCCCTTGTGGAAGTATTTCAGGAGAGAGAAGAAACTTATTATTTTTACCGGCAACAGTTTCACCAATAAGTTGCCTTACCCCTCTATCATCTTGAGTATAAATCCTAACCCTCGCACCGTAAGGGGCAACTCCTGTAAATACACTGTTCATGCTCTTGTAATATGTACCGTCCTGCACATTTAATTTAACAGGTTTTCTGGCAAGAGATTCATCAATATTTGTTTCTCTAATCGGGTTTGTACCATAATCAAATATTTCTTCACTATCGCTTATTCCATCTCCATCAGTATCTCGACTGGTTGGATTGGTTCCGTA